>NZ_JBGLYQ010000021.1:0-127588 GCF_047304105.1 Duganella sp. Dugasp56 | reverse complement strand
ATCCAGCCGTCTGCGGTGGCGTAGTCGCCCGCCCCCGCGTCCCACAACCGCGGACGCTCCCAACCCACCCGATGGATGGACCAGCTGAACCAAAACCACCCCACCCCCCCGTCCCCCCCCCCCCGCCCGCGCTGCCGCTGGCCGCCGTGGCGCAAGCCAGCGACGGCGCGCTGGTCGTGGCCGGACTGCGCGGCCTGCGCCGGGTAGCGCCGGCGCAGCCGCAGCCGCGCTAGCGCCCTTCCCTCATACGAATATGGTTGGAACATCATGCACACAGATCAAGATTTGGAACAACAGCCGGTAGTACGGCGGCTACAGGATTTCGACACCGCCTCGGGCAACCTGGGCGAACGCGCGCTGTTCAACTACCGGCCGCTGGTCATCCTGCTATGCCTGCTGGCGACCATCGTGCTGGGCTACCAGGCCACGCGGATCCGGCTCAACGCCAGCTTCGAGAAGATGATCCCCAGCGCCCATCCCTACGTGGCCAACTACCTGGCCAACAAGGCCGACCTGAATGGACTGGGCAACTCGGTGCGCATCGCGGTCGAAGCGGGCGGCGGCACCATCTACGACCGCGCCTACCTCGACACCCTGCAACGCCTGAACGATGAACTGTTCCTGCTGCCGGGCGTGGACCGGCCGTTCATGAAATCGCTATGGACGCCCAGCACGCGCTGGGCCGCCGTCACCGAGGAAGGCCTGGACGGCGGCACCGTCATCCCGGACGGCTACGACGGCTCGGCCGCCAGCCTGGCGCAGTTGCGCGCCAACGTCGCCCGTTCCGGCGAGATCGGCCAGCTGGTGGCGGCCGACTTCAAGTCCAGCATCGTGTTCGTCCCGCTGCTGGAGCAGAATCCGCAGACCGGCCTGGCGCTCGACTACGGCGCCCTGTCGGAGCGGCTGGAACAGATCCGCGCCAAATACCAAAAGGAAGGCGTGCGTATCCACATCACCGGCTTCGCCAAGATCGTCGGCGACCTGATCGAAGGCTTGCAGCAGGTGCTGATGTTCTTCCTGCTGGCGATCGCCATCGCCGGCGCGGTGCTGTTCTGGTACACGCGCTGCTGGCGCAGCACCACGCTGGTGGTGGTGTGTTCGCTGGTGGCGGTGCTGTGGCAGTGCGGCCTGCTGGCCGCGCTGCATTACGAACTCGATCCGTATTCCGTGCTGGTGCCCTTCCTGGTGTTCGCCATCGGCATGAGCCACGGCGCCCAGAAGATGAACGGCATCATGCAGGACGTGGGCCGCGGCACGCACCGGGTGGTGGCGGCGCGCTACACTTTCCGCCGCCTGTTCGCCGCCGGCCTCACCGCGCTGCTGTGCGACGCGGTCGGCTTCGCGGTGCTGGTCAGCATCCGCATCAAGGTGATCCAGGACCTGGCCATCATCGCCAGCATCGGCGTGGCGGTGCTGATCTTCACCAACCTGGTGCTGCTGCCGGTGCTGCTATCGTACACCGGCGTCAGCGCCAAAGCGGCCGCGCGCAGCCTGCAGGCAGACAGCGCCGATGGCGCGGCCCAGCCATGGCTATGGACCTTCCTCGACCGCTTCACCCAGCGCCGCTGGGCCGCCATGACGGTGGCCGCCAGCCTGCTGCTGGGCGGCCTGGGCTACCTGTACAGCCTTAACCTGAAGGTGGGCGACCTCGATCCCGGCGCGCCGGAACTGCGCGCCGATTCGCGCTACAACCGCGACAACGGCTTCATGGTCGCCAACTACGCGGCCAGCTCCGACATCCTGGTGGTGATGATCAAGACCGCGCCCGACCAGTGCACCCGCTACGCCACGCTGGCAAGCGTGGACGCTCTGGCGTGGCGGCTGGAGCAGCTGCCCGGAGTCGATTCGACCAACTCGATGGCGGCCCTGAGCAAGCTGGCCACCACCGGCTACAACGAGGGCAACTTCAAATGGTATGACCTGATCCCCAATGCCGGCGCGTTGGGCGCGGTGCAGACCCGGGCTCCGCGCGAACTGTTCAACCAGAGCTGCTCGCTGCTGTCGCTGTACGTCTACCTGAAGGACCACAAGGCCGCCACGCTGACCCGTGTGGTCGACGCAGTCGAAGCCTTCGCCGCCGCCCACAACACGCCGGAAGTGGAGTTCCAGCTGGCCGCCGGCAGCGCCGGCATCGAGGCCGCCACCAACATCGTCGTCAAGCAGGCCATGCACGACATGCTGTTCTGGGTCTATGGCGCGGTGATCCTGCTGTGCTACGCCACCTTCCGCAACTGGCGCGCGGTGCTGGTGGCCATCCTGCCGCTGGTGCTCACCTCCATCCTGTGCGAAGTGCTGATGGTGGTGCTGGGCATGGGCGTCAAGGTGGCCACGCTGCCGGTGATCGCGCTCGGCGTCGGCATCGGCGTCGACTATGCGCTGTATGTGCTCAGCGTGATGCTGACCCGCATGCGCGCCGGCGCCACGCTGTCCGACGCCTACCTGCACGCGCTGCGCTTCACCGGCCGCGTGGTGATCCTGACTGGCGTGACGCTGGCCGTGGCGGTCGCCACGTGGCTGTTCTCGCCGATCAAATTCCAGGCCGACATGGGCATCCTGCTGGCCTTCATGTTCCTGTGGAATATGGTGGGTGCGCTGGTGCTGGTGCCGGCGCTGGCGCACTTCCTGATGCCGCGGAAGACCGCGCGCCGCGACACGCCGGCGCAGGCGGCTGAACGCGCCGTGGCTGGCATCCACTGACGCCATGGGCACTTCCGACATGAGCATCGGCGCCCGCCTGCGGCTGGGCTTCGGCCTGGTCCTGGCGCTGCTGGTCGCCGTCATGGCGCTCGGCCTGGGCCACATGGCCCAGATGCAGCAGCGCACCGACCAGATCACGCTGGTCGGCAACGTCAAGACGCGGCTCGCCACCCAGATGCGCGATACCGTGTATGAGCGCATGATCGCGCTGCGCAACATGGCGCTGATCGGTTCCCTGTCCTATCTCCAGCCGGAAGCGGAACGGATGCAGGACCAGGCCAGGCGTTACACCGCCGCCGAGCAGAAGCTGCGCCAGTTGCTGGCCGGCGACGCCACGCCGGGAGAAACCGCGCTGCTGGCGCAGATAGCCCAGCAAAATGCGGCGGCCCGGCCGCCCATCGCGCAAGCCATGGAGCTGGCCATGCGCAGCGAGTCCGACCAGGTCTACACCGTGCTGGTCGAGCGCCTGCTGCCGGTGCAAACCCGCTGGATGACGGCGCTGGAACAGCTGGTCGAGCTGGAGACCCGCCAAAGCGAACAAGCCGCCGCGCAAGGACGTTCGTCCGACGCCGGCGCGCGCGCCTGGATGCTGGCGCTGGGCGCGGCGGCCCTGCTGCTGGGCTGCCTGCTGTGCTGGCGCCTGACGCGCGGCATACTCGAACAACTGGGAGGCGAGCCGGCCTACGCGGTCAAGATCGCCGGCCGCACCGCCGCCGGCGACCTGGCGGGCGGCGTCAAGCTGCGCGGCGGCGACGTTTCCAGCCTGCTGTTCGCGATGCACACCATGCGCACCGACCTGGCCGCCATGGTCGGCAAGGTGCGCAGCGGCACCGACCGCATCGCCGGAGCGGCCAGCGACATCGCCGGCGGCCATCAGGACCTGACCCGGCGCAGCGATGGCCAGCGCGACTCCCTGCGCGCCACCGCCGGCTGCATGGAACAACTGGCCGACGCCGTGCGCGACAACGCCGGCCATGCGCGGCAGGCGACCGAGCTGGCCGCCAACGCCAGCGCGGTGGCGCGCGACGGCGGCAAGGTGGCGGCGGAAGTGATACTGACCATGGATTCCATCACCGCTTCCGCCCACCGCATCGGGGAAATCATCGGCGTCATCGACGGCATCGCGTTCCAGACCAATATCCTGGCGTTGAACGCGGCGGTCGAAGCGGCACGGGCGGGCGAACAGGGACGCGGCTTTGCGGTCGTCGCCGGCGAGGTACGCAACCTGGCGCACCGCTCGGCCACCGCAGCGCGCGAGATCCGCACCCTGATCGGCCGTTCGGTGGCGCAGGTCGAAGCCGGCAACCAGCTGGTGGCGCGCGCCGGCGCCACCATGAACGAGGTGGTCGACAGCGTGCAGCAGGTCGGCGCCATCATCGGCCGCATCGCCGCCGTCAGCATGCAGCAGCAGGCCGGCATCGAGCAGGCCGGCGCCGCGTTGCAGGCGATGGAGCTGGTCACGCGGCAGAACGCGGAGCTGGTAGAACAAGCCACCGGGGCCACGGCCGGCATGCGCCAGCAGGCGGCGGAACTGGCGCGGCTGGTGCGCGCCTTCAAACTCGACGACGGCGCCGGCCCACCGGCTCCGCCCCCACCTCACCCGACACTAACACTGCAAGAGGAATCCGATCATGCCTGACATCCTGCTCTTTGCCGCGGTTGCAGCGGTACTGCTGGTTTCCGCCCTGCTCTGGCGCCGCCAGGCTGCTTCAAAAACCGCCGGCGCCGCCACGCCAGCGATGCCCGTTGCCGATTCGCTGCGCCACACCGCGCTAGGCCACGTGGTCGGCCGCGCCGACCGCCACCAGACCCACGCCTGGCTGGGACTACCGTATGCGCAGCCGCCGGTCGGTCCGCTGCGCTGGAAGGCGCCGCGTCCGCCGCAGCCGTGGGAAGGCCTGCGCGAGGCGCTGGCTTGCGGCCAACCCGCGCTGCAACTGGGCGGAATCACGCTGGAACTGCCGCCCGAGCTGTGGGGCCAGGTGGCCGGTGCGGAAGACTGCCTGACGCTGAACGTGTTCGCCCCGCAGATGACGGCCGGACAGGCACGTACGTCCGCGCTGCCAGTGATGTTCTGGATCCACGGCGGCGCCAATACCGCCGGCACCGCCGCCACCTACACCACGCTGCGCAACCTGGCCGGCCAGGACCAGGTGATCGTGGTGTCGGCCAATTATCGCCTCGGCATCCTGGGCTGGTTCAGCCTCGACGAACTGGCGCGGGACGACGACAGTCCGGCCGACCGCTCCGGCAATTTCGGCACGCTGGACCTGATCGCGGCCCTGCAATGGGTGCGCCAGCACATCTCGGCCTTCGGCGGCGATCCCGACAACGTCACCGTGTTCGGCGAATCGGCCGGCGGCCTGAATGCCTACACCCTGCTGGCCAGCCCGCTGGCCAAGGGACTTTTCCACCGCGCCATCCTGCAATCGCCGCTGGCCGTCAGCTATACGCCGGCGCAGGCGCGCAACTACACGGACGACGTCCAGCCCGGCCACGCCCTCAGCTCGCGCGAGCTGCTTTGCCAGTGGCTGCAGCGCGACGGCCGCGCCGCCGACCGCGCCGCAGCCAAGGCGTTGATCGCCTCCATGCCGGCCGCCGACATCGCCGCCTATGTGCGCGGCCTGCCGGCGGACGCGCTGCTGGCGCCTGTCACGCCGGGGGCGCTCAGCTTCTACGACGCGCCCTGCGTGCTGCAGGACGGCCACGTGCTGCCCGCCATGCCGCTGGCCGAGGTGTTCGCGGACCGCGGCCGCTACAACGCGGTACCGGTCATCATCGGTACCAACCGCGACGAGTACAAACTGTTCATGTCCAACAATCCCGACTACGTGCGCATGCTGTTCGGCAGCATCCCGCTGATGCGCGACCGCGTCCGCTACCAGCGCCACGCCGCCTACATGTCGGCCTTGTGGCAGGCCGCCGGCGCGCTGGAGCCGGCCAGCGCGATGGTGGCATCCGGCCATCGGGAGGTATGGACCTACCGCTTCGACTGGGACGAACAGCCCGCCGTGCCGCTGATCGCGCCGCGCGTGCTGCTGGGCGCCGCGCACGTGCTGGACGTGGCCTTCGTCTTCCGCGACCTGGACGGCGAATTCGATCCGTTCCGCTCCTTCACCGCAGCCAACCTGCCCGGCCGCAAGGAAGTGTCCGACGCCATGGCCGGCTACTGGACCCACTTCGCCCGTCACGGCCAGCCGGCCAGCGGCCCGGCCGGAACACTGCCCGAGTGGCGGCGCTGGAGCGCCGATGCCGCCGCCCCGCGCATGATGGTCTTCGACACCAGCGCCGACGGCGGCACCCGCATGGTGGTCCACGAGAACAGCCTGGCCACGCTGAAGGCCGCGCTGGCGCGCGACCCGGCGCTGCACGACGATCCGCGCGAACGCTGCGAACTGTTCGGCCGCATGTTCCTGTGGTCGATCTTCGGCGGCTACGAGGCCCAGCATGCGCTGGAAGCCTTCGCCCGCACCCACGGCTACGCCGGTCCGACCGTGCAGCTGCGCCCCAGCTACTGGCCATGAGCATGAGCGCCAACCGGGGTTTCTTCCAGAGCTACGAGGACTTGTGGATGATCGACGGCCTGCGCACGCCGATGGCCGACTACTGCACCGCGTTCAGCCACGTCTCGCCCACCGACCTGGGCATCAAGGCCGCGCGCGCGGTGCTCAGGCGCAGCGGCGTTCCGGCCGCCGACATCGGCTCCGTCATCAGCGGCAGCATGGCGCCCGGCGACTGCTACCAGTACATGCTGCCGCGCCATATCGGCCTGTACGCCGGGGTGCCGCTGACGGCGCCGGCGCTGAACGTGCAGCGCATCTGCGGCACCGGCTTCGAGTTGTTCCGCCAGGCCGGCGACCAGATCGCGCTGGGCTACGCCGACGCCGTGCTGGTGGTCGGCACCGAATCGATGACGCGCAATCCGATCGCCGCCTTCGACCACCGCGCCGGCTTCAAGCTGGGCGCGCCGGTCGCCTTCCAGGACTTCCTGTGGGAGGCACTGACCGATCCCGCGCCCGGCGTCACGATGCCGCAGACCGCCGAAAACCTGGCGCGCCGCTACGGCATCACCCGCGCCGAGGTGGATAAATTCGCCGCGCTGTCGCACGCCCGCGCGCTCGACGCCCGGACGGCCGGCTTCCACGCCGGCGAGATCGTCGCCGTCGGCAACGAGACCTTCACGCTGGACGGCTATGCCGACCGCCGCATCCGGCTGTGCGGTCCGGTGGAGGAGCTGGCGCAGGATACTCATCCGCGCATTTCGCCGCCGTCGGTGCTGGCCACGCTGCGCGCCCTCTATCCGCAAGGCGTGCAGACCGGCGGCAACAGCTGCGCGCTGGCCGACGGCGCGGCGGCGGCCATCGTCGCTTCCGGCGCCTACGCCATCGCCGGCGGACACCGTCCCCAGGTGCGCATCGTGGCGGCGGCGGTGGTCGGCGTGCCGCCCGAGGTCATGGGCATCGGCCCCGCGCCCGCCATCCGCCTGCTGCTGCAGCGCTGCGGACTAAGCATGGAGCAGATCGGCCTGTTCGAAATCAATGAGGCGCAAGGCGCGCAGATCGTGGCGGTCGAGCGCGAACTGAAGCTGGACCGGGAGCGCCTCAACGTCCACGGCGGCGCGATCGCGCTGGGTCATCCGCTGGCGGCGACCGGCGTGCGCCTGACCATCACCCTGGCGCGCGCGCTCGACCTGCGGCGCCAGCGCTACGGCGTGGCGGCTGCGTGCATCGGCGGCGGACAGGGCATCGCCCTGCTGCTGGAAAATCCGCGCTGGCGGCAGTCACAGCACAATGGCGCTCAGTGACCGCAGCAGCAGGCGCAGTTGCGCGTGCAGCTCGCTGCGCTGGTCGACGCCCAGTTCGGCCAGCATGGCGTGCTCCAGCTCCGCCACCGCGGCGTCGCCCTGGCGCAGCAGGGCACTGCCATCGGCGCTGAGGCGCAGATGGATGATGCGGCCATGATTGGCGTCGGCCTGGCGCACCACCCAGCCGCGCGCCTCCATCGCCTTGACCATCTCGTTGGCCGACTGCGGCGAGATCATCGAGCGCTCGGCCAGCTGCGCGTTGGACAGCTGCTGCTGGGTGTCGAGCACCGACAGCGCCGTGTACTGGGCCGCCGTCATGCCCAGCAGGCCGAGGCTGTCGCGCAGGCGGCGGCTCAGCACATGGTCGATGCGGCCGATCAGGTAGGCGATGCCGCTGGGTTTGTCGTGCGCGGCGGCGGGCTGGTGTTTTTTCATCATGGTCCGGAAGTTCAAGAAGCGTTCGAAAAAGCGCTTGCAATACAGGCCAAGCAGCATATATTATAAGACACGTATCAGGCAACCTGATATTAACCTAACATTAAGTGAGACCGAAATGAGCCAATATGACAAGCGCTGGAGCACCGTAAAAGTCGACGTCACCGGCGGCATCGCCTGGGTAACCCTGAACCGCCCGGAAAAACGCAACGCCATGAGCCCGACGCTGAACCGCGAAATGATCGACGTGCTGGAAACGCTGGAGCTGGATCCGGAGGCCGAGGTGCTGGTGCTGACCGGCGCCGGCGACAGCTGGACCGCCGGCATGGACTTGAAGGAGTACTTCCGCGAAAACGACGGCAAGCCGGAGATCTTCCAGGAGAAGCTGCGCCGCGACTGCTCGCAGTGGCAATGGAAGCTGCTGCGCATGTACAGCAAGCCGACCATCGCCATGGTCAACGGCTGGTGCTTCGGCGGCGCCTTCTCGCCGCTGGTCGCCTGCGACCTGGCCATCTCCGCCGACGAGGCCGTGTACGGCCTGTCGGAGATCAACTGGGGCATCCCGCCGGGTAACCTGGTCAGCAAGGCGGTCGCCGACACCATGGGCCACCGCCAGGCGCTACACTACATCATGACCGGCGACACCTTCACCGGCAAGGAAGCGGCCGCGATGGGCCTGGTCAACAAGAGCGTGCCGCTGGCGCAGCTGCGCGAGGCCACCATCGAACTGGCGGAAAAGCTGCTGGCCAAGTCGCCGACCGTGCTGCGCATCGCCAAGAACGGCTTCAAGCGCTGCCGCGAACTGACCTGGGAGCAGAATGAAGACTACCTGTACGCCAAAGTCGACCAGTCCAACTACCGCGACCCGGAAAAAGGCCGCGCCCAGGGCCTCAAGCAGTTCCTGGACGATAAGACCATCAAACCAGGCCTGCAAACCTACAAGCGCGCATAAGACGCGCCCAGCCCCAGCCTAATAACCAAGGAGATACGCCATGCTTGAAGCCCGCTTGCTGATCGGAGGCCTGGACCAGGCCGCATCCACCGGCGCCACTTACCAGCGCCTCAACCCTGCCACCGGCGACATCGCCTCGGTGGCCGCCGCCGCCACCCTGGACGATGCCGACGCCGCCGTCGCGGCGGCGCAGGCGGCCTTCCCCGGCTGGTCCGCCACCGCGCCGGGCGAGCGCCGCCGCCTGTTGCTCAAGGCGGCCGACTGCCTGCAGGCGCGCGCGCCCGAATTCATCGCGGCCGGCGTGGCCGAAGCGGGCGGCGTGGCCGGCTGGTACGGCTTCAATGTGATGCTGGCCTCCTCCATGCTGCGCGAAGCGGCCGCGCTGACCACCCAGATCGCGGGCGAAGTGATCCCGTCCGACGTGCCAGGCCTGCTGGCGATGGGTATGCGCCAGGCCTGCGGCGTGGTGCTGGGCATCGCGCCGTGGAACGCGCCGGTAATCCTGGGCACGCGCGCCATCGCCACGCCTCTGGCCTGCGGCAATACGGTGGTGCTCAAGTCGTCCGAGGTCTGTCCCGCCGTGCATCGCCTGATCGGCAAGGTGTTCGAGGACGCGGGCTTCCCGCCCGGCGTGGTCAACGTCGTCAGCAACGCGCCGCAGGACGCGGCCGCCGTGGTGGCGCGCCTGATCGCCCATCCGGCCGTCAAGCGCATCAACTTCACCGGTTCGACCAAGGTGGGACGCATCATCGCCCAGCAGGCGGCCCAGCATCTGAAACCGGTGGTGCTGGAATTGGGCGGAAAGAATCCGCTGCTGATCCTGGACGACGCCGACCTCGATGAAGCGGTGCAGGCGGCCGCCTTCGGCGCCTTCTTCAACCAGGGCCAGATCTGCATGTCGACCGACCGCATCATCGTCGACAACAAGATCGCCGACGCCTTCGTGGAAAAACTGCGCATCAAGACCGCCGGCCTGCGCGCCGGCAAACCCGGCCAGGAAGGCGCGGTACTGGGCGGCATGGTCGACGCCTCGGCCGCCAGCCGCGTGGCCACCATGATCGACGACGCCAAGGCCAAGGGCGCCAAGCTGGTATGCGGCAGCGCCGACAGCGACGGCAACCTGCTGCAGCCGGCCATCATCGACCACATCACGCCGGCCATGACGGTCTATCAGGAAGAATCGTTCGGCCCCATCGTCGGCATCATCCGCGTCGATGGCGACGAGGCGGCGCTGGCCGAGGCCAACGCCAGCGAATACGGCTTGTCAGCCGCCGTCTTCAGCCGCGACATCCCGCGCGCGATGGCGCTGGCGCGGCGCATCGAATCGGGCATCTGCCACATCAACAGCTCCACCGTGGCCGACGAGGCGCAGATGCCGTTCGGCGGCGTCAAGGCCAGCGGCTACGGGCGCTTCGGCGGCAAGGCCGGCATCGCCGAATTCACCGACCTGCGCTGGATCACCATCCAGAGCGGCCACCGCCACTACCCGGTGTGATGGAGGAGCACGCAATGACGCAGCTCCCCACCACCGCCGCGACGCTGGACCTGTCGCGCTATCGCCCGGTGCGCGTGGGCAGCGCGCCGGTGCGGGTCGAGGCAGACGCCCACGGCGTCTGGCGCCTGGCCTCGCAGGAAGCGCTGGGCGACTATCCCGACCGCATCACCGATTGCCTGGTGCGCGGCGCCGAGCGTCATCCCGAACGCACGCTGGCCGCCCAGCGCGGCGCCGACGGCGGCTGGCAACACATCAGCTACCGGCAGATGCTGGAGCAGGCGCGCGCCATCGGCCAGGCGCTGCTGGACCGGGGCCTGTCGGCCGAACGTCCGCTGATGATCTTGTCCGGTAACGATCTGCAGCACCTGCAACTGGCGCTGGGCGCGCTGTATGCGGGCGTCCCCTATTGCCCGGTCTCGCCGGCAGCCTCCGGTGCCGCCACCGACCACGCCAAGCTGACCCACTTCGTGCGTCACCTGACGCCCGGCATGATCTACGCCACCGACGGCGGCGCCTGTGCGGCGGCGCTGGCGGCGGCGGTGCCGGACGGGGTGGAGGTCGTGACCGACCGGGGCGACGCAGGCCGCGCCGTCACGCCGCTGGCGCAGCTGCTGGCGACCGTCCCGCACTCAGTGGACGCGGCCAACGCCGCCTGCGGCCCGCACACCATCGCCAAATTCCTGTTCACGTCGGGATCGACCAAGCTGCCCAAGGCGGTGATCACCACCCAGCGCATGTTGTGCGCCAACCAGCAGATGCTGCTGCAAAGCTTCCCCGCGTTCGGCGACAAGCCGCCGGTGCTGCTGGACTGGCTGCCCTGGAGCCACACCTTCGGCGGCAGCCACAACGTCGGCATCGCGCTGTACAACGGCGGCAGCTACTACATCGACGACGGCAAGCCCACCGCGCGCGACTTCGCCGTCACGGTGCGCAACCTGAAGGAGATCGCGCCGACGGTGTTCTTCAACGTGCCCAAGGGCTGGGAGCTGCTCACCGCCGCACTGCAGGACGACCCCGACCTGTGCCGCCATTTCTTTTCGCAGATGGAGCTGTTCTTCTTCGCCGGCGCGGGCCTGTCGCAGGCGGCGTGGGATGCGCTGGAGCGGGTCAGCGAACAGCACTGCGGCCAGCGGATCCGCATCATGGCCGGCCTGGGCATGACGGAAACGGCCCCCTCCTGCACCTTCACCACCGGTCCGGTGATGATGGCCGGCTATGTCGGCCTGCCGGCGCCGGCCTGCGAGGTCAAGCTGGTGCGGGTGGATGGCAAGTACGAAGCGCGCTTCCGCGGCCCGCACGTCATGCCGGGCTACTGGCGCGCGCCGGAAGCCAGCGCCGCCGCCTTCGACGACGAAGGCTACTACTGCAGCGGCGACGCTGTGCGCTTCGTCGATCCGGCGCGGCCGGAACTGGGATTGATGTTCGACGGCCGCATCGCCGAGGACTTCAAACTCAGCAGCGGCACCTTCGTCAGCGTCGGACCGCTGCGGGCGCGGGTGATCAGCGCCGGCGCGCCCTACATCCAGGACGTGGTGGTGGCCGGCATCAACCGCGACAGCATAGGCTTGCTGGTGTTCCCGCGCATGGACCAGTGCCAGCTGCTGTCCGGGCTGGGCGCCGACGCCGATGCCGCCGCCGTCCTGTCCAGCGCCCCGGTGCGCAACCACTTCAGCCAGTTGCTGACGCAGCTGAACGCCACGGCGACCGGATCGGCGTCCCGCATCGAGCGCATGTTGCTGCTGGAGGAAGCGCCGTCCGTGACGGCCGGCGAGCAGACCGACAAGGGCTCGATCAACCAGCGCGTGGTGCTGGAGCGGCGCGCGGCGCTGGTCGAGGCGATGTATGCCGGAGCAGTCGGCGCCGGCGGGTTGCTGGTGGGCGGCTGAGACATGCTTGCCGCCGGCATCACGCTACCAGCCGAGCTTTTGCCGGATGAACGCCGTCAGCAAGGCGGCATTGGCCCGGTTCTGCTTCACGCGCGGATGCCCCTGATAGCCGGTGAAGGGAAACATCAGCGTCGCGATCCTGGCGTCGCCGGTATCGCGCTCGATCTGCGCGACGGCCGAGCGTACGACATCGGGCCACTTCGACCCCGGCTGCGTGGCGTCCATGCTGCCCAGCGCGCAAACGATATAGGCACGCGGATAGCGCTTGCGGATCTCCTGCACGAAGGCGCGGTAGCGCTGCACGCGCTCGGCGTCGTCCGGCGCCGGGGTCAGTTTCTTCTCCCGGTCGATCAGCCATTTGTCGTTCTGCAGCAGGTTGATGACCACCACGTCCGGTGTCCATGAACTGAAATCCCATTTGGAATCGTTCTTGCCCGCGCCGTTCAACTGGTCGAAATAGACCGGCATGGTGAAGGGGAACCAGCTGATCATCACGCCGATACCGCTTTGCGAGATGAAGTGCGCTTCCGCATCGAGGTTGCGTGCGGTGATCCCCGCGAAGGACAGGAAGTTGTTCTTGTCCTTCGCCAGATGATCGGGGCCGTCGTCGGGCGATTCGTCGCCCATGCCGCTGGTGATCGAGTCGCCGAAGAATTCGATCTTGCGCTGCTTGCGCGGCGGTGGCGCCAGCAGCGTGCCGCCGTCGGCCAGTTCCAGGCCTGCGAAAGTGGTGCCGCCCTCCTCGCCTTCGGTACGCTTGGTCAGCAGGAAGAAATGCGGACCGGGCGCCAGGCCGGTGGCCACCACGTACGAGCGTTCGCCCTTGTCCGCCTGCAGCACCACCGGGCGCTCCAGATTCCCGTCGAGGTAAACGCTGAAGAAATTGTGGCCAAGCTGGTCGTCCAGCCGCACCGCCAGGGAGCTGCCGGTGAACCGGGCTTCGACGCTCGATCCCGGCCAGGTCAACACGGGGGCGGCGGCATTGCGCCAGTCCACCCGGCCGGTGTACAGCAGATGGCTGTCGCCGGGCGCAATCAGGGTGGCGGCGCCGGCCTGCGCCGCCACCAGTGCCGAAATCGCGCCAATGAGCTTCAGCCCGGATATCAGTGACTTCATATTTTCCTGTCGGTTCTTTGGGCAGGCTTAAGTCTGACATCGGAAGCAAGGCGAGGTCAAGTCAGGCGGCCTGGCCTAATTCATGCATCGGCACCTTGTAGGTCTCGCGCGCCGTCGCCACCGAGATCGCCGCCACCACGCTGGTGGCCGTCACGAAAGCGGCCACCGGTATCCAGCCCCCCGGCCCCGGCTGCAGGATCGAGGCGCTGATGGTCGGCGCGAAGCCGCCCAGCGCGAAGCCGATCTGGGTGCCGATCGCCATGCCCGACAAACGCACGCGGGTACTGAACATCTCGCCGTACAGCGACGGCCAGACGCCGTTGGCGGCGCTGTACACCACGCCCGACAGCAGCAGGCCGAAGATGAACACCAGCGGCAGGTTGACGGTGCTGATGCTCCACATATAGGGCCAGATCAACGCCGCCGATCCCAGCGCGCCGAAGATGAACACCGGCTTGCGGCCGATACGGTCCGACAGCGCGGCGAACATCGGGATCGCCCCCAGCGCCAGCACGTTGGCCAGCACCAGCACCGTCAGCATGGTGGTGCGCGGTATGTGCATGGTGTTGACCGCGTACGACAGCGTGAAGACGCTGAAGATCGTGCTCACCACCGACACCAGCGCGGCGAAGATCACCCGCAGCAGATTGGCCTTGTGCTCGCGGAACAGCAGCGCCACCGGCATGCGGCTGGGCTGGTGGCTGGACTCTTCGGCGAAGGCCGGCGTTTCCGGCAAGGTGCGGCGCACCCAGATGCCGACAGCCACCACGATCGCGCTCAGGAAGAAGGGAATGCGCCAACCCCAGGACAGCAGCTGCTCCTCCGGCAGCGCGGACAGCGGCAGGAACACCAGCGTCGCCAGGATCAGGCCGGCCTGCGTGCCGCTCAGCGTGAAGCTGGTGAAGAAGGCGCGCCGGTGGGCTGGCGCGTGCTCCAGCGTCATCGAGTTGGCGCCGGCCTGCTCGCCGGCGGCCGACAAGCCTTGCAGCATGCGCAGCGCCACCAGCATGATGGGCGCGGCGATGCCGACCTGGCCGTAGGTCGGCAGCAGGCCGACCAGGAAGGTGGAAATCCCCATCAGCAGCAGGGTGAAGGTCAGCACCCGCTTGCGGCCGTAGCGGTCGCCGATATGGCCCAACAGCACCGCGCCTATCGGCCGCGTGACGTAGCCGACGCCGAAGGTGGCGAAGGCGGCCACCGTCGCCGCCGCCGGGTCGAAGGCGGGGAAGAAGATTTTGCCGAACACCAGTGCCGCCGCCGTGCCATAGATGAAGAAATCGTAGTACTCGACCGCGCTGCCGATCCAGCTGGCAAAGGCGGCCTTGCGCGGCGATCGTGGCGGTTCCACCGCGGCGCCGGCTGCCGCCTTGCCTCGTTTTGCTGTTGCTGTTGTCATGTCGTCCTCCAGTTGATTATTGTAGTTGGATTAAAACTTGTGCAGGATGCCGGCCTGCAGGCCGGTCAGATGTTTGCCGTTGATGTCGGCGCCCGCCAGGTTGGCCGACGGTCCGGCCGAACCGCTGAAGCGGAAGCCGGCGTTGGCCTGGTTCTGCATCACGCTGGCGAAGCCGTACAGCGTGGTGCGTTTGGACAGCTCGTAGTAGGCGCCCGCGTTGGCGCCACGCGCGCCGGCATTGCCGCCGGAGGTGTCCTTGATGATGCCGTACAGGGCGCCTATCCTCAGCGCGCTGCTGACGCGGTAGTCGGCCGACAACTGGTAGAAGTTGTAGTAGCGGGCCGCGTTGCGGTCGGTGCCGGCGAAGAAGTTGTTCGGATTGCTGACGTTGTTGAGAATGACGCCGGCATTCAGGCCGTTGGCGCTGGAGGTGGAATTGTTGCTGCGCGCCGCGGCCAGATAGATGGTGCCGCTGCCGTACTGGTAGTCGGCGTAGACGTTGTGATACACCACCTTGTCGCGCACCGTGGCGGTGACGCTGTTGGGGCTTGCCTGCAGGCCCGCATAGCCGGCGCGGTACGGGCCGTTGCGGTAGTCCAGCGCCAGCTGGTAGATCGGGCTGTTGCCGCGCGTGGCGCCGCCGTTTTCCGGCAGCGCATAATGCAGCACCAGCTGCGCCCCGGCCAGCCGCGGCGAGCGGTAGGACAGGTCGTTGTCGTAGCGCGAGGGAATGCCGAAGGTGTTGAACAGCGAGCCGAAGGTGGTGCGCTCGGTGTAGTCGATGGCGCCGCCGATCAGGAAGATCTCCGTGTTCTGGCGGCCGATGCGGTATTCGCCGCTGGGCGCCTCGATGCCGACCCAGGCCTGGCGGTCGAACAGGCGGGTGCTGTCGGCGCCGGTGCCGGTGTCGGCGTTGATGCCTTGCTCCAGCGCGAACTTGACCTTGTAGCCGCCGCCCACATCCTCCGTGCCTCGGAAGCCGAGACGGCTGCGCAGCACGGCGCCGTCGTTCAGGCCCGTGATATGGCCGCCGCTGCTGCTGCGGATATAGCCCAGGTACTCGTCGAAGTTGCCGTAGATGGTGACGTTGGACTGCGCCTGGGCGGCAGCCTGCCATGTCGCCATGCAGGCCAGCGCGATTGCTTGCTTCTTCATTCTGTCTCCGTTTTATTCACTTCATATGGTTGTGGTTCCCCCGGTACTGCCGCGAAGCGAGGGGCTTCGTTTTTTTCTTAATCCTCGGCCAGCGCGGCGATCGCCAGCGCGTAGCCGCGCACGCCGAAGCCGGCCATCACGCCCTGCGCCACCGGCGACAGCCACGAGTGATGGCGGAACGGTTCGCGCGCATGGACGTTGGAGATGTGCAGTTCGATCACCCGTACATCCGCGCCCTTGATGGCGTCGTGCAGCGCCACCGAGGTGTGGGTATAGGCGCCGGCGTTGAACACCACGCCGGCCAGCGTGCCCTGCGCCTGCGCCGCGCCGGCCGCATGGATGGCGTCGACCAGCACGCCCTCGTGGTTGGACTGGCGGAAGTCCAGCGCGTAGCCGTGCCGCTCGCAGGCGGCGGCGCACAGGCGCTCGACGTCGGCCAGCGTGGCCGCGCCGTACACGGCCGGCTCGCGCTGGCCGAGCAGATTCAGATTGGGACCGTTCAACACCATCACGGTCTGGCCTGGAGGTCGCATCGTCGTCGCTCCTAGGCCATGGTCGGATGGGCGGCGGTCGTGCGCCGCACTTCCAGGCTGCGGCGCAACACCTGGTCGGTGACCCATTTGGCGGCGCGGTGGGCGCGCTGGCCGACGATCTCCGGCGCCAGCTGCAGGTAGTCGTCGTTGAACACCTCGAAGCTGTAGTCGCCGCGATAGCCGCCGCGGTCGAGCCGGCGCAGCAGGTCGGTCAGCTCACCCGAGTGCGCGCCCTCGCCGGGGAACACGCGCAGATGGCGCGCCGTCTCCAGCCGCTCCTCGGCGCTGCGGATGTCGCGCCACATGAAGTCGGACAGCTGCACCATGGCGATCTTGTGGCTAGGGATGTCCTCCAGCCCATCCAGGCAGGCCTGGTCGGCCAGCATGTGGAAGGAGTCGATCACCACGCCCAGGTTGGCGTGGTCGGCCAGTTCCACCGCCTCCCACGACTGCTCGTACTGGTTGACATGGCGGCCCCAGGACAGCGCCTCGTAGCCCACCCGCACGCCCAGCGGCACCGCCAGCGTGGCCAGCTTGGCCAGATGGCGCGCGATCAGGCGCATGTCGCCGCTGGCGTGGCTGGAGGTGCTGGAGCAGACCATCAGCAGCGGCGCGCTCACAGCCCGGCACACCAGCAGCATCTGGCGCGCGATATCGAGCTTGTATTCGTGCAGCGCGCCGTCCAGGCCCTCGTAGTCGCGCATCACCTGGATGCCGGTCACGCGCACGCCGCTGGCTTTCACCACGCGCACCGCCTCGTCCAGCCCGCCCGGATGGCCGGCCAGGTCGCGCGCCCACAACATGATCTGGCTGAAGCCCGCCGCGCGCGAGGCGCGCAGCTTCGCTTCCAGCGGACCGGCCAGGGTGATGCTGTCCATGCCGAAGTTGGAGAGGTTCACAGGGCCTCCAGCGCGCGGAAGGCGTCGGACGACACGCCGGGCCAGCCGAACAGCTCCAGGTACAGGGGCGCCTGCTCGATCAGCATCTCCTTGCCCTTCTGGATGCGGCAGCCCAGTTCCTGCGCCTGGCGCAGCAGGCGGCTCATCTCTATCTTCATGCCGCAATCGGCCACGATGCAGTGCGGCGACACGCCGCGCAGATCGATCGGCAGCGGATCGTCGGCGTGCATGCCGAGCGGCGTCGAGTTGACCACCAGGTCGAAGCCGGCGGCGGCCGGCGGCGCGATCCCGATCCGCGTGCCGGGAAAGGCCAGGCGCAGGCGCTGCCGCAAGGCCTGCGCCTGGTCGTCCCGGGTATCGTAGAGGGCCACCTCGCCGATGCCGCGCTCGGCCAGCGCATAGGCCACCGCGCAACCGACGCCGCCGCTGCCGACCACCAGCGCGCGCGACGCGGCCCAGTCCAGCGGCGCGGCGCCGCAGGTGCGGTCGAGGGCGCGGATGAAGCCCACGCCGTCGATCAGGTCGCCCAGTATCCGGCCCTGCCCGTCCTTGTAGATGGCGTTGCAGGCGCCGGCCAGCAGCGCGCACGGGCTGGGCAGGTCCACCGCGCCGACGCTCATCGGCTTGTGCGGGATGGAGACGAAGATGCCGCCCACGTTGGGAAAGGACATCAGCAGCCGCACGGCGGCGGTGTAGGACTCGGGCGGCACCTTCAGCGGCACCACCCGTGCATCGATGCCGTGGCGCTGGAAATAGGCGTTGAACAGCGCCGGCGCCTTGACCTGCTCGACCGGCCAGCCGATCACGGGGAAAATGCGCGTAGTGCCGGAAATCTCAATCATGGTTCTTCTCCAGGTGGCTGACGACCAGCTCGAAGCTGACGCCACCCTTGTACAGTTGTGTCAATGCGCCGCGTTCGTTGGACTGCGCCGGTGCGCGGTCGATGAACACGATGCCCCTTTGCTGCAGCGCGCGCACCGCCGCCAGCACGTCCGGCGCGCCGAAGCCCACCCGTATCAGCTGCTCGCCCCATTGCAGGCCGGCCGCGCCTTCGGGCGGCTCGACCAGTTGCAGGTAGAAGCCGTGGCACGGGCTCTCCAGCAGCGTCCCTTTCGGCACCACGCCGAAGTAGCGCCCTTCCGGCAGCACCCGGAAGTCCATCAGCTGCTGGTAGAAGTCGATCCACTCGGGCGCGCGGCCGGCGCCGATGGCTTGCACCACGCCGAAGAAATGCAGGCCGGCCAGCGCCGGCGGGTTGGCGGGTGCGTTGGGTATCGGCTTGAAGTCGACGTCGTAGATCGAAAAGTCGCGGAAGCGGTCGACGAAATACAGGATGGAGTCGCCGGCGCCGTGCACGCCCGGTATGTTCAGTTCCATCACGCCGGCGCGGGTCTGGATCGCCCAGGCGCCCAGCTCGATCGCGTGGCGGTAGGCGGCATCGGCGTCGCGCACCCGCAGCGCGATGGCGCTGACGACGGTCGACTGCGGATCGGTGCCCGATTGCGGCAAGGCGCGCGGGTCGGCGTTGACGATCACGTTCATGCCGCCCTGGCGGTACAGCGTCACCTCGCGCGAGCGGTGGCGGGCGGTGGCCACGAAGCCGAACTGCTCCAGCAGCGCGCCGAACGCCAGCGGCTGCGCGCTGGCATATTCGACGAACTCGATGCCGTCTATGCCGAGCGGATTGTGCGGTTCCGGGTTGTGTTCATGTGCCGTCATGGTGATCCTCGCCTGATTGAATGAGGCCAGTGTAGAAAAGCCGGGCGTCGAAAAACAGCCCGCAAAACGGTGAATATTGCGTTGAACGCGCAAATTGCGCGATAATCGCGCAAACAAAGGGGCTGGCGATGAAGAAGAGTGCTTTGCAGGATGTGGTGGTCGCCAAACGCGACCAGATCGAGGGCCTGATCAAGGGACTGGAGGTGATACGCGCCTTCGACCACGAATCGGTGCGGCTGACGCCGACCGAGCTGGGCGAAAAGGTGGCGCTGAGCCGCACGGCGGCGCGGCGTTATCTGCTGACGCTGGTCCACCTGGGCATGGCGGCCACCGACGGCCGCACGTTCTGGCTGCGCCCCAGTGTGCTCAGCATCGGCCACGCCTATGTTGATTCGGCACGCCTGCCGCGCGCCGTGGTGCCCTATCTGCAAAGGCTGACCAACCAGCTGCAGGAATCGACCAATTATTCGCTGCTCGACGGCGACGACGTGGTCTATGTCAGCCGCGTCAACGCGCCGCGCATCCTGCTGGCCGGCTTCGATCCCGGCATGCGGCTGCCGGCCTACACCTCGACCGCCGGCCGGGTGCTGCTGTCCTCACTCAGCGACGACGCGCTGCACGCCTACCTGGACCGGATCACGCTGATCGCCTACACCCACCTGACGGTGACCGACAAGGACCAGCTGTTCCGCGAGATCGTCGCGATACGCGAAGACGGTTTCGGCTCGACCGAGAACCAGTACGAGATGGGGCTGCGCGGCATCTCGGTGCCGGTCAAGAACCGCGTCGGCGACGTGGTGGGCGCGCTGTCGACATCGATGGCGGCCAGCCACGGCAGCCGCAAGGAAGCGATCGCCCGCTGCGTGCCGGCCATGCAGGCGGTCGCCAACACGCTGATGCTGTGGGTTTAGCCCGTCAACCTTGCGCGCCCTTGGGCATCCAGCGTGATCTCGCTCAGACGTTCGCCGTAGCGGATTTTAAGCCGCTGGTGCGCCTGGCCGCGCAGCCGCAGCTGGCGCAGACGGCCTTGCGACCAGTCCAGGTCGAGCTCCACGCCGCCGCGCACCCGGACGCCATGCAGCGCACCGTCCGGCCACGCCTTGGGCAACGCCGCCAGCAGGCGGATCTCGCCTCCCCACGATTGCACCAGCATCTCAAGAATGCCAGCCGCGCCGCCAAAATTGCCGTCGATCTGGAATGGCGGATGGGCGTCGAACATGTTGGGATAGGTGCGTTCCGGTCCAAGCAGGCCTTGCAAGATGCCGTAGGCGCGTTCGCCCTCGCCCATCCGGGCCCACAGCGCCAGCCGCCACGCGGTGGCCCAGCCGGTGGATTTGTCGCCGCGCGTGTTGAGCGTGACCTTGGCCGCGGCGATCAGGTCCGGCGTGTCGCGCACGTTGATTTGCCCGCTCGGATAAACGCCGTACAGGTGCGACACGTGGCGATGCTGCTGCTCCGGCGCGCCGGCGTCCCAGTCCTCCAGCCATTCCTGTAGCTGCCCCTGCGCGCCGATGCGGTCGGCCGGCAGGCGCGCGCGCCTGGCTTGGACTTCGGCGGCGAAGGCGGCGTCGCTGTCCTTGAGCAGCGCGTGCGCCTGCAGCGTCCAGCCGAACAGGTCGCGGATGATCTGGCGGTCCATGGCCGGGCCGGCGCAGGTGGCCACGCCGTGATGGTGCTGGTTCTCCGGCGAGATCGAAGGCGAGGTCACCAATCCCCTGCCCTGCGGATCCTCGACCAGCGCATCGACAAAGAACAGCGACGCCCCCTTCAGCAGCGGATAGATGCGGCGCAGCCAGGCTTCGTCCCGGTGGTAGTCGTAGTGATCCCACAAGGCCTGGCACAGCCACGCGCCGCCGCACGGCCACATGCCCCACAGCGGACCGTCGATGGGCGCGGTAGCGCGCCACAGATCGGTATTGTGGTGCGCCACCCAGCCGCGCGCGCCATACCCCTTGCGCGCGGTGACGGCGCCGGTCACCGCCAGATCCTCGACCATGCGCAACAGCGGTTCCACGCATTCCCCCAGATTGGCCGATTCCGCCGGCCAGTAGTTCATCTGCGTGTTGATGTTGATGGTGTACTTGCTGCCCCATGGCGGATTGGTGCCCTCGTTCCACAGGCCCTGCAGGTTGGCCGGCTGGCTGCCGGGCCGCGACGAGGACAGCAGCAGATAGCGGCCGTATTGCACGTACAGCGCCGCCAGCGCGGGGTCGGCCTGCTTTTCCGCCACGGCGATGCGCTGGTTGGTCGGCCTTGCGTCGGCCTCGCCGGAACCTATGCGCAGCGACAACCTGCGAAATAGCGCCTGGTGCGCTTGAACGTGCGCGCCGCGCAGCCGCGCATAGGGCTTTGCGGCGGCGGCTTCGCTGTGTTTGCGCACCAGCGATACCGGGTCTCCGCCCACGTCGGCGAAACTGACATGGCTGGTGGCCGCCGCGACCAGCAGCGTGACCGTGCTGGCGCCGCGCACCTCGATGCGGTCGCCCCGCACAGCGATCCTGCCGTCGCCGAGCGCCTTCACCCGCACCGCGTAGCGCAGCGCCGCCGCGACGCCGGCGGCGCCGATATTGCGGCCTTCAATCAGCAATGCGTCGGCGCCGTCCGAACGCAGGGATAGGCCTTCCGGCCGCAGCTCCGCGCGCAGCGGTTCACGGTGGCCCCACGGCACCGGCGCGGCAGCGGCGGCGGTCTTGCCGCCGGTGTAATCGGTGGCGCCGTAACCGACTTCGCCGGGATGGCGGTAGCCGACATCGAAATTCATCGCGCCCCCGGTGGAGGTCAGGCGTATCGCGATCACCTGGTCCGGCTGGCTGGCGAAGACCTCGCGGCGGTACTGCACTTTGCCGTTGGTGAAGCGGGTGCCGCAGACGGCGCTGTCGAGATCGAGCCAGCGGCGATAATCGCCGGCGCCGGACAGCCCGTCGAAGTCGAGCAGCAGGTCGCCGGCGGCGCCGTATGGCATCTGCGTCTTCGGCATGCCCATCATGGACGCGTCGATCAGCTCCGCCGCTTCCGCATATTTGCCCTGGTCTATCAAGGCGCGCACCCGCGGCAGCGCCTCCAGCGAACGGGGATTGTTGGGATCATAGGGACCGCCGGCAAACAGCGTGTCCTCGTTGAGCTGAACGCGCTCCTGGGCGACACGGCCGAAACTCATGGCGCCAAGGCGGCCATTCCCGACCGGCAGCGCTTCCACCCACGGCCCGGCCGCCTGGTCGTACCACAGCGACAGACGCTCCTGCGCGTCGCGCGTATCGGCTTGCACCCTGGCTCCAGCCAACCCTGGAAACGCCATGGCTAGGCCCATGGACACCATAAAACTGCGTCGTGTCGTCTTCATGTCTCGTGAAATAGTTTTTCTGCCGTCATTCTGAGCCCGGCGCGCAGACATCTCAATTACGAAATTCACCAAGCGGGCGGTGTTTAATGCGTAAGCGCTAAATTCGCGGCCATTTTGCCGCATCGTTTGACCGGCGAAAGCGGCTTGGACAATATAATAATGAAGGCTGGGGGTTCAACGCGACAAGATAGTCGCCACATCATAAGGAGACCATGAATGAGAAAATTTAAAAAAGCCGCCATCGCCATGGCGATCGCCCAGATTGCGTTCCTCGCCAGCGGCGCGGCGCTGGCCCAGACGCTCGTCGCCTACGACGATGGGCTGCAAAACGGCTGGCAGAACTGGAGCTGGGCCAAGGTCCAATTGGCCGTGCCGGCCGGCGGCGCCAAGCCGATCAAGGTCGAGGGCGATCCCTGGAGCGCCCTGGCCCTGCACCACGACGCCTTCTCCACGCAAGGCTTGAGCAAGCTGACCTTCAGCATCAACGGCGGGACGAACGGCGGCCAGGCGCTGCTGATCAAGGCCATGGTGGACGGCAAGCCCGTCGAGTCGAATTTCCAGATCGTCGCCAAGGCGAAGACCTGGGCCTTGGTCGAGGTGCCGCTCAAGGATCTCGGCGTCGAGGGCAAGACCATCGACGGCATCTGCGTGCAGGGACTGGCCAACCCCTACAGCGCCTACTACATCACCCGCATCCAGTTCGAATAAGGCATCAGGCATGAGAACACCTATCGCAATGGCGCTCGCGAGCGCCTTGATCGCGGGCGCCGCCCATGCCGCTCCGGCGCCGGTCGCCATCGTCGCCGCGCCCTCGCCACCCTCCCTGCATGCGCTGCCGGCGTCGGTGAGCGGGCGCGTCTCGCCCGAGGGCGCAGGCTACCGCTATCAATGGCCCGGCATCTACTTCGAGGCCGCATTCGAAGGCCGGGAACTGTATTTCAAGGTCGAACCGGGTGAGGTCATCCTGCACGTGCTGGTCGACTCGGCGCGGCTGGAGGACATGGTCAAGCCGGCGCCGGGCTGGTACCGGATCGGGGGACTGGCCCCGGGTGCGCATACGGTGCGTATTGAATCGGTCAGCGAGAACCAGTCCGGCCCCAGGCTGTTCGGCGGCTTCGCCTTGCCCGACGGCGCGCAGCCCTTGCCGATGGCGCGCCGCACGCGTCAGATCGAATTTATCGGCGACTCCCACACTGTCGGCTACGGCAATATCTCGCCGACGCGCGACTGCAATCAGGACCAGGTCTGGGCGCAAACCGACAACAGCCAGGGCTACGGCGCGCTGACGGCGCGTCGCTACAACGCGGACTACCGGGTCCACGCCATTTCCGGCCGCGGCGTGGTACGCAACTTCGACGGCGGCGCCGGCGACACGCTGCCCGCCGCCTACCCCTATGTCCTGTTCGACCACGCCCAGCGCGACACCGCCGCCGCATGGCAACCGAAGTGGATCGTCATCTCGCTCGGCACCAATGACTTTTCCACCGCGCTCCACCCGGGCGAAAAGTGGGCCTCCAGGGAAGCCTTGCATGCCGATTACGAGGCCGCGTATGTCGAATTCGTCCTTGGGCTGCGCGCCCGCAATCCGCAGGCCCGTTTTATTCTCTGGGCCACCGATGGCGCCAACGGAGAAATCCAGGCCGAACTCAAAACAGTCGTGGCCAGGCTGAAGGCGGCGGGCGAAAGCCGGGTCGCGTTCATCCCGGTGAACGGCCTGACGTTCACCGGCTGCCATTGGCATCCCTCGGTGGCCGACGACAAGACCATCGCGGACGCGCTAACCGGCATCATCGATGCCGCGGATCCCGGCACCAATCCATAAGACCATGCGTTCATCGTCGCACTGGGGCAGCCGGCCAGACGCATCGGCCGGCCGGCAGCATGCTGCCCGTTGCCCTCGAGTCAGGCTGACGTAAATACAACAAGCAGCTTGCAATCATTAAATTGTCTATACAACTCTGGATAGCAATGTTAGCCTTGCTTCACCCTGCAACAACCTGACGCCGGCCTGCCTTACCGGGCAAAACGGCAAGTCAGTCAGCTCGTGCTATCGCACCCCGTTGACCTTGAATACCTGGCACGCATCCTGCTCTGTACGTTTGTCGCAGCTAATTGTATAGACAACAGCAGTTAGCATGTATAGACAATGTGTCGCCAAGTGCAATTCAGTTCGCCTCCGCAAGGCATAGTGGCGCTCCATTTTGGTGCCACGCCGCCATGTGATGGTGCAATTTCATGTAGCTATCCAGACCAGACGAAGGAAAGACAAAATGGGGAACAAACTGATGGGGTTGAGTGCGTTGGCGATGGTTTCGGCCAGCGCCATCGTTTCCGGGCAAACGCAGGCGCCGGCGCCAGCCAGTGCCGCCGCCCCGGCCGCCGACCGCGCCGACCAGATCGAGCGCATCGAGGTGACCGCTTCGCGCTCGGCCCGCGCCGAGGAAATCCAGCAGGTGCCGATGGCGCTGACCGCCATCAAGCCGGAAAGCCTGGCCAAGTTCGGCCTGTCCGGACTGGCGGACATCGCCCGCCTCGCACCGTCGGTGGACATGCAGGAGCAAGGTCCCGGCGTCAACAACATCACCATGCGCGGCCTGGTCGTGCGCGGCATCACGCCGTCGGAAATCGCCGACGCCTCGCTGGTGGCGGTGTACGTCGACGACATGCCCGTCACGCTCAAGTCCGGCAATCCCGACCTCAAGGTGCTGGACCTGGAGCGCATCGAAGTGCTGCGCGGGCCGCAGGGCACCTTGTACGGCGCCGGCGCCATGGCCGGCACGATACGCCAGATCACGCAAAAACCCGATACCGATTCGATGTTCGGCTCGTTCGAGGCGGTCGGCTCCAGCACCTCCGGCAACGGCGGCAACAACGGCAACCTGCGCGGCATGGTCAACGTTCCCGTCAAGGAAGGCGTGCTGGGCCTGCGCGTGACCGGCTACACCGGCGAGGACAGCGGCTACGTCAAGAACGTCCTGAACGGCAAGCGCACCAACGACAGCCACACCGACCAGGGCCGCGTGGCCATGCGCCTGCAGGCCTCGCCCGACCTGACGGTGGACGCCAGCATCACCGCCTCCTCGATGGACGGCGGCCTGAACGGCGCCTTCAGCGGCCTGGCGCCGTTCACCACCAGCGCCATGACGGAGCAGAAGACCAAGGACGACATGCAGCTGTACAACCTGGCCGTCAACTACAAGCTGGCCCGGGCGGAACTGGTGTCGTCGACCACCTTCGTGCACCGCAAGACGCTGTACAAGAAATCGGACGAATACAACACCACCGCCTTCATCTTCCCCGGCCAGAGCCTGATCCAGGCCGACTACACGATCGCCAACAAGCTGCAGGACTTCGCCCAGGAATTCCGCCTCAACTCGACCGACGCCGGCCCGCTGAAATGGACCGGCGGCCTGTTCCTCGAAAGCGGCAAGCGCGATTTCTGGGAGGACGAGCCGACCCCGGGCATGGACGCGCGCTACGCGGCCGCCTACGGTTTCCCCGGCTACAGCTCGCTGGTCAACGACCTGGCCTTCAACAAGGACGACCAGTTCTCCGGCACCCAGGAGTCGCGCTCGCGCCAGGCCGCGCTGTTCGCCGAAGCGACCTACACGCTGTGGGACAAGCTGGACCTGACGGCCGGCGTGCGCCTGTTCACCGAGTCCGAGGACTTCAAGCTGCGCTTCACCGGCTACTACGGCAACACGCCTGCGGCCACGGTCGATGCGCCGGTCGGCACGCCCAACGTCGTCAGCAGCAAGGCCAGCGCGCGCGGCGGCAATCCGCGCTTCGCCGCCGCCTACCACCTGGACCCCGAGCACCTGCTCTACGCCCAGGCCGGCAAGGGCTTCCGCTACGGCGGCAACAACCAGCCGGTGCCGCAAACCTTGTGCGGCATCCAGGCGCCGGCCAGCTTCGGCCCGGACCAGTTGTGGAGCTATGAGCTGGGTTCGAAAAACACCTTCCTCAACCAGCGCGTGAGCCTGAACGTGGCGGCCTTCCTGATCGACTGGGAAAAAGTACAGGTCGCCAACTACCTGCCCTGCTCCTACTACTACACGCAGAACGCCGGCAAGATCCGCAGCCAGGGTCTGGAAATCGAATCGATGGTCAAGCTGGCGCGCCGCATGAGCCTGGGCTTCAACGCGGCCTACACCGACGCCAAGGCCAAGACCGCCATCATCACGCCGCTCGAGGCGCAATCGGCGCCGGCCGGCACCCGCACGCCGTACGCGCCGCGCCTGACCGCCAGCCTGTCGTTCAACTATACGGTGCCGCTGGCCAACAGCGACGAGGTGGGCATCGCCGCGACCTATTCCTATCGCGGCAACTCGTACACGGACTTCGCGCCGACCGGCAGCAACTATGCGGAAATCCCATCGTCGAGTATGCTGAACGCGGCGCTGTCCTACAAGTCGGGCAAATACGAGTTCGGCCTGTTCGGCACCAACCTGAACAACCGCACCAAGGTGGTCGACGTGACCCGCGATCCGAACGGCCTGCAGCCCGGCGACACCATCTACATGGCCCGGCCGCGCACCGTGGGCGTGCGCGTCAAGGCGCGTTTCTGATGGCGGGCATTGGTGGATGAGGCATTGATGAAAACATATCGCGATATCGCCGCCGCGGTGCTGGCCGGCGCGGCGCTGGCCGCTGCGGCGCCGGCTGCCGCTGCCGCAACAGCGGCGCCGGCCTCGAGCTGGTGCGCCGGCGGCAAGACCGTCAATTTCGCCGGACTGAACTGGGAGAGCGCGCGCTTCCTGACCGAAGTGATGCGCTACGTGCTCGAGCAGGGCTACGGTTGCAAGACCGACGTCCTGCCCGGCACCAGCATCGCGATGGAACTGGCGCTGGCGCGCAACGACATCCAGGTCTTCGCCGAGGAATGGATAGGCCGCAGCACCGCCTGGAACGACGCCGCCAAGGCCGGCAAGGTGGTGGCGGTGGGCGATATCATCAAGGACTCGTCCGAGGGCTGGTATGTGCCCGAGTACGTGGTCAAGGGCGACGCCAGGCGCGGCATCAAGGCGGCGGCGCCCGGCCTGCGCTCGGTGGCCGACCTGGCGCGCTACAAGGACGTGTTCATGGACGACGAGGAGCCGGACAAGGGCCGCTTCCTGAACTGCCCGACCGGCTGGACCTGCCAGGGCGTGAACACGCAAAAGCTCAAGGCCTACGGCATGAACGCCAGCTACGTCAACTTCCGTCCCGGCACCGGGCCGGCGCTGGACGCGGCGATCGCCTCGGCGGTCCAGCGCGGCCGCCCGGTGCTGTTCTACTACTGGAGCCCGACCGCGATGATGGGCCGCTACAAATTCATCCGGCTGGAGGAACCGGCCTTTTCGCAGGCCTGCTGGGACACGCTGACCGCGCAGAACAACAGCCGCCCCTGCGGCACCGTCAATCCGCCCAACCGGCTGCGGGTGGGCGTGTCGCGCGCCTTCCACGATGCCGACCCGGCGCTGACCGCGCTGTTCGAGCGGATGAACGTGCCGGTCGATCTGATCAACGCCCTGCTGGCCGAGCGCGAGGCCAAAAAACTGGAGGCGACGGCGCTGGCCCAGCTGTTCCTCAAGCGCCAGCCCGCCATCTGGCAGGCCTGGATGCCGGCCGATATCGCGGCCAAAATCAGTTCCACGCTTAAGTGAGGTTAGACATGCCATCGTTCCCCGAGGCGCTTAATATTTCCCTGGTCGAGCCGATCAACGAGACGGTCGACGTCATCAACAGCCGCTTCGGCGACGCCTTCCACGACGGTTCGATCTGGCTGCTGCGCCATGTGCTGGTGCCGTTCGAAGGCGCCCTGCGCGCCCTGCCCTGGTGGCTGGTGCTGGCCGGCGTATTCCTGCTCAGCCTGCACGCCACGCGGCGCTGGGGCCACGCCGCCGGCTACACCGCCTGCGTGCTGCTGGTGGGCTGTCTCGGCCTGTGGGACCAGTTGATCCAGACTCTGGCGCTGGTGCTGGTCGCCACGCTGATCGCGGTGTTGCTGGCCGTGCCGCTGGGCATCCTCAGCGCCCGCAGCGACGGCCTGCGCCGGCTGCTGATGCCGCTGCTGGACGTGATGCAGACCATGCCCAGCTTCGTCTACCTGGTGCCGGTGCTGATGCTGTTCGGGCTGGGCAAGGTGCCGGCCATCCTGGCCACCATCATCTACGCCACGCCGCCGCTGATACGGCTGACCGACCTCGGCATCCGCCAGGTCAGCGGCGAGCTGACCGAGGCCGCCCGCTCCTTCGGCACCACCCGCTGGCAACTGCTGATCACGGTGCAGCTGCCGCTGGCGCGGCCCAGCATCATGGCCGGCCTGAACCAGACCATCATGATGGCGCTGGGCATGGTCGTGATCGCCTCCATGATAGGCGCGCGCGGCCTGGGCGAGGACGTGCTCGAAGGCATACAGACCGTCAACATCGGCAAGGGCCTGCAGGCCGGCATCGCCATCGTCATCCTGGCGATCGTGATGGACCGCATCACCCAGGGCTACGGCAGAGATCGCCGTCAGCGCATGACGCAAGCAGACAAGGCCAAACCATGAAGCCCTACAAAATCCAAGTCAAGAACGTCTGCAAGATCTTCGGTACGCGCTGGCGGCAGGGGTTGCAGTTGCTTAACGACGGCGCCAGCAAGGCAGACGTGCTGGCCCAGACCGGCTGCAACGTCGGCCTCAGCGGCGTGTCGCTGGACATCCAGGCCGGCGAGATCTTCGTCATCATGGGCCTGTCCGGCTCCGGCAAGTCGACGCTGGTGCGCCACTTCAACCGCCTGATCGATCCCAGCGCCGGCGAGATCCTGATCGACGGCCGCGATGTGGTGTCGATGTCCGAGGGCGAGTTGCGCGAACTGCGGCGCAGCCGCATCAGCATGGTGTTCCAGGGTTTCGGCCTGATGCCGCACCAGACGGTGCTCGACAACGCCGCCTTCGCGCTGCTGACGCGCGGCGAGCCGAAGCCGCAGGCCCGCGCCAAGGCCGCCGCCTGGCTGGCGCGCGTCGGCCTGAAGGGCTATGAGGATAAATACCCCGACGAGCTGTCCGGCGGCATGCGCCAGCGCGTGGGCCTGGCGCGCGCGCTGGCGGCCGACACCGACGTGCTGCTGATGGACGAGGCCTTCAGCGCCCTCGATCCGCTGATCCGCGACGACATGCAGGACCAGCTGCTGTCGCTGCAGACCACGCTGCACAAGACCATCATCTTCATCACCCACGACCTGGACGAGGCGCTCAAGCTGGGCGACCACATCGCCATCCTGCGCGACGGCAGGCTGGTGCAGGTGGGCACGCCGGACGAGATCCTGAGTACGCCGGCGGACGACTATGTGCGCAAATTCGTCGAAAAGCGCGGCCATGCGGCTGCGCTGCCGGCCCGGGTGGGATGACCGCCATGCAGACAACAACCATCATTCTCGACGAAGCGGCCCCGGCCCGCTACGACGACGTGGTCCGCGTCGCCCACGGCGCCCGGCTCGAACTGAGCGCCGCCCTGTGGCGGCGCATCGACGACGCGCGCCTGATCGTCGAGCGCATCGTCGCCGACGGCGTCAAGGCCTACGGCATCAACACCGGCCTGGGCGCCCTGTCCGAAGTCGTGCTCGGCGGCGAGCAACTGGCCGAGCTGTCGCGGCGCACCCTCAAGAGCCATGCCTGCGGCTTGGGCGCCACGCTGGGCGTGGTCGAAACGCGCGCCATCATGTGCGCGCAAATCATCAACTACAGCCGCGGCCATTCCGGCATCAGCGCGCACGTGGTGCGGCAATTGCTGGACTTCCTGAACCTGGGGCTGACGCCCGTCGTGCCCATGCAGGGCTCGGTGGGCTACCTGACGCACATGGCCCACGTCGGCCTGACGCTGATCGGCCTGGGCGACGTCCGCTTCCGCGGGCAGACCATGCCCGCCGGCGCGGCGCTGACGAAGGCCGGACTGGCGCCGGTGGCGCTGGCGGCCAAGGACGGCCTGAGCCTGGTCAACGGCCTGCCCTGCATGACCGGCCTGCTGTGCCTGGCGCTGGACCACGCCAAGCGGCTGGCGTGCTGGGCCGACGTGATCGGCGCCATGAGTTTCGAGGCCCTGCGCGGCCAGATGAGCGCCTTCGACGCCGAGGCGATGCTGCAAAAGCCGTATCCCGGACAAATCCATGTGGCCGCCAATCTGCGCGCGCTGCTGGCCGACAGCGCGGTGCTGCGCGGCGGCCAGGGCATCCGCACCCAGGATGCGCTGAGCCTGCGCTCCATGCCGCAGATCCACGGCGCCGCGCGCGAGCAGATCGCCCACGCCGAACGGCAGATCAACATCGAGCTGCAATCGGCCAACGACAACCCGCTGGTGTTCGGCGACCAGCACAACTACCGCGTGCTCTCGCAAGCCAATCCGCACGGCGAGGCGATGGCGATGACCGCCACCACGCTGTCGATGGCGGTGGCGGAGCTGGGCGGCGTGGCCGAGCGCCGCGTCGACCGCCTGGTCAACCCGCATGTCAGCGGCCTGCCACCGTTCCTGATAGCCGAGAGCGGCGTCAATTCCGGCCTGATGATCGTCCAGTACGCGGCGGCCTCGCTGGTCGCGGAAAACAAGATGCTGGCCCAGCCCATGGTGCTGGACAACTACATCACCTCGGCGCAACAGGAGGACCACCTGTCGCTGGGCACGCCGGCCACGCTGAACCTGCTGCGGATACTGAACAACGTGCAGAAGGTGCTGGCGATCGAATACATCACGGCCGGCCAGGGGCTGTATTTCTATCCCGGCATGGAGCTGGGACAAGGCACGCGGCTGGCGCTGGACCATTTGCGCAGCAAGGTGCCGCCGCTGCTGGAAGACCGCATCGTCTCGCACGACATCATGCTGGCCGACTATCTGATCGACGACCGCCGGCAACTGGCCGTCTTCGAGGCGGCCCTGGGCAGAAAGCTGTGGCCGGCGCTGTAGACCTCAGTGCAGCAATCCGGGCCGCTGCGCGGCGCCCGCGCGCTGCTGCGCCGGCTGCTTGGGCGGCGGCGTCTCGTCGATCGACGCGATGCGGATTTCCTTCACCTGGATCGACAGCTGGCCATTCTGCAGGAAGTCGAATTCCGTTTCCCCTTCCACGTCGAGCGACTTGCCGTTGTAGCCGCCGCTGGCATGCCAGCGTGCCAGCGCATGGTGGCGCGTACCATCCTGTCCGTCACGCGCCGTCGACGGCATGACGGTCTCGTCGACGATCAGGCGCAGCTTGCCGCCGCCATCGCTGCTGCGCATGCGCCTGAGCGCGGCCAGCGTGCCGGCTGAATTGGCCGAGATGGTATCGTACTCGGGCCGCTCCAGGTCATCGCACAGGCGCAGCATGGTGGCGCGCATCAGCAGGAAGCGGCGGGCCTGTTCGCGCCCGTCCTCGCGCAGGGCCTGGCCCAGCACGGCGTCGCGGTCGAACTTGGACAGCGCGCCCAGGGTCTTGCCCGACTTGCGCTCGACCGCCTCGCCGTCCATGATGATGCGGTGAACGATCACATGCTTGTCGGCCTCGGCCTCGGCCGGATCACCGCCCGGCTTGGGTTTCGGCGCCATGTTGGCCTCGACCTCGATGCGCTTGTTGATCGCGCTGATAAAGAAGATTTCCTGGTTCAACGACAGGTTGCCGGACAGTTCATTGCGGCGATCCCAGATGTCCGACTTGAGTTTCTCGACGTCGGTGCCGACCGGATTGATCTGCACCACCCAAAACTCGTCCGGCTTGCGCTTGTTCTTGCTGCCGGAAATGAAATTCTTGATCGGCGGGTTTTGCGAGAACAGCCCGTCCCAGTATTTGTCGACGCGGGCTTCACCGTCCTCGCTTTGACTCTCGATCTCGACCGCCTTGAACAGCCACGGCAGGGCCGCCGAAGCCAGCACCGCGTTCAGGGAAATACCGTTCTCCTTGAGCGCCCGCTGGCTGCTGAAGGCAACGAATTCGCCATTGCCGACATCGACGGCGCCCAGCAGCAGTTGCGGGATGTTCACCATCATGCGGCTGACATCATCGTTGAGGTCGTCGATCGAATCCGGATTGCCGAAGTCCACCGGCGGCGCCTGCCAGTCGCCCAGCGCCTTCCGCAGCGGCGCATTGGCGGCAAAGCGGTTGCGGTCCATCAGGCGGCGGATATTGTCGGGCTGGGCCAGGCCGTCGCGGATCAGGTCTTCCAACCGGTGCTTGCGCGCGCGGTGGGGCGCTGTGCCGGCCTCGGCCTCGTCATAGATCAGGGCGTGCAGGTCGGTCGCCTTCCAGCGTGCGATGTAGTCGGGAATGCTGCACAGGGCGCCGAGCGCGGCGATCAGCTCGAAATCCACGTGCGGCTTGATCAACTCGTCGAGCTGGAAGTATTCGCCCCGTCCCCACAGCTGGTAGGGCGACCAGTCGAGCGGCGTCGGGTAGGAGGCCAGCGTCGGCCACAGGCTGGTGAGCAGGTACAGGCTGGCCTCCATCGGCCATTGGTAGGGACTGAACAGGATTTCATAGGGTAACGACTCGGCGCCCTGGATGGCGCAGTCGTTCCACAGCTTTTCCCCGGGAAGCTGCGCGCAGTTGGACAGCCAGAACCGTTCGAGCTTGCGCTGTGCGGTGGCGGGACCGCCCTCCAGGTTGCCGTACCAGCCCAGCAGCGCGCAGATGGCACCGCCGGAAGTGCCGCTGATGCCGACCAGGCGCAACGGTCCATTTTCACCCAGTTCCGGCAGCAGCATTTGCAGCGCGCCGGCGGCGTAGGCGGCATGGCTGCCGCCGCCCTGGCAGACGATAGCGATATTTCTATCGGGTAGATTTTCGGTAGTCATGATCACCCTTTAGCGAACAAAAAAGGAAGTTATACACCTTGATCCGCAGCTGAATTCGCAGCGTTTCCTGCCTCTCTTTGATGTCCGTCAATCGCCACATCCAGCGTGCCATGCCCCCTGGTCAGGGGCGCGCGAACAACCGCTCGATTTCTTCCAGCGACTTGCCCTTGGTCTCGGGAAGGAAGAATGCGGCGGTCACGAAGTACACCACCGTGCAGGCGGTCCAGAACAGGAACATCACGTGGAAGCCGTAGTTCCCGACGATAGGCAGGAAAGCACCTGCGATCAGCGTGCCGGTGCCCTGGTTGATCAGCAGCGCCACGCCCATGCCCACCGAACGTATCCGCGTGGGCATGAGCTCCGACAGCGCCAGCCAGACGCACACCCCCGGTCCGATCGAGAAAAAGGCGATAAAGCCGGCAATGCACAGGACCGCCAGCAGGCCGGTCGCGCGGCTTGGGGTCGGTCCGACGCTGGCGCGCAGAATCCGCAGCGGCGCCTGCCCGGCAGCCGCGCCGGCAGCCTGCACCTGCACATGCTGGGCCGCATGCACACGCAGCGCCGCATTCAGCGCCTCACGCGACGCCGGCGGCAGCGTCGCAATCAGCTGCTGCGCCGGTTCCGCCGCGGCCGCCGCACCGCGTCCGCTCCATGCCAGCTGCGCCTGTTCGAGCAGCGCGCGCTGCCCGGCCGGCAACGCCTGCACCACGTCGGCCGCGCGCTTCAACACCGCCTGCGATGCTTCGGTCGGCGTGTAGGCCTCGGCCACCTGCTGATGGTCGCCGTACTGATACAGTATGCTGAGCTGCACCGCCCCTTGTCCGGCCCAGCGGGCATCCGCCAGGTTGAAGTCCAGACGGTTGTCCTTGACCAGCGCAGCCACTTCCGCGCGCACATCGACGCGCTGCGACTCGAAGCGGTAGAACAGCAAAGCCAGCAGGCATAGGGACACCATGATGCCGCCGGTGCCCAGCTTCAGCAGGAACACCCTGCCCTTGCGTTCGACCAGCACGATCGCCACCACCGTCATCACCGAATTGAGGATCTTGATCACCGTGCCGTAGCCGGCCGCCGCCACCGGATCCAGGCCGGCCTTTTGCAAAATGGTGGTCATGAACTGCAACACCGAGTTGATGCCCGTCGCCTGGTTGCAGCCGAGGATGATGCAGGCCAGGATAAACGGCAGCACATAACGGCGTTCGGTCAACATCTCCATCGCCGCAGCCACGGGCGACGTTTTCGGCCGCGCCCGTTCCACCGCCAGCGCGTTGCCGATCTCGTCAAACTCCGTCTCGGCCACCGCCGGCGGCAACAGGCGCGCCAATGCGGCGCGCGCCTTCTCCGGCCGCCCGTTGCGTATCAGCCAGCGCGGCGATTCCGACACCAGGCAGCAGCCCAGGAAGAACAGCGCGCCCGGATACATCACGGTCAGGAACATGCTGCGCCAGGCGTGATCGGCCGCGGCCACGATGCGCTGTTGATCCGAACCGGCGGCCTGTATCTCCAGTTCCGCGTTGCCCAGATAGTGGTTGCCGACAAAGGCCGCCAGCACAATACCGACCGTCAGCATGAACTGGAACACCGCCACTCCGCGCCCGCGTTGGGCGGCGGGCAGGCACTCGGCCAGATACAGCGGCACCACCACCGCGATGACCCCGCCGCTCATGCCCTGCAGCAGACGGCCCAGCATCAGCGGCACGAAGGACTGCGACAGATAGATCACCGCCACGCTGCCGACAAACATCAGCGCGCTGACCACCATCATCGGCTTGCGCCCCAGCCAGTCGGCCAACGCGCCCGCCACCACCGATCCCAGAATCGAACCGGCCAGCACCGCCGCCACCACCATCGACAGCTGGCCTTCCGACAGGCTGGTGGAGCGGTTCAGGTAAGGTAGCGCCGGATCGATGATGCCGATATCAATCCCGTACAGCAGCCCTGCAAGGCCGCTGACCACGGCCAGAAACATCTGATAGTTTTTTTGTGAAGACATGGGTCTCTTTCAACGTGGCCAGCGTGGGCCGTCAGCGGTGCGGTAATTCACGTCCTGCACATCCAGGCGCTGCAACGAGGATGGCAAGCGCTGTTGGAACTTGGCGTAGTCCTTGAGCGACTTCGGCGTCCATAGTACTTCAGCCATGGCCAGCAGACGCGGCCATGCCATGTATTCAACCTCGCGCGGCCCCTTCATGTATTCGGTCCACAACTGCGCCTGGCTGCCCAGCACATGTTTGGCCAATTCAGGCGGCATGGAGGCAGGCAGCGGCTCGTAGGCGTAGACGTGGTCCAGCGTGTTGACCGCGCGCGCGCCCGGCGGCTCGCGGTAGCCTGGCGTGTCGGCCGGGATCTGGGCGTAATCGAGATAGGTGTCGCGCTCCGGCGTCATCACCACGTCATGGCCGGCGTTGGCGGCTTTCAGGCCGCCCTCCTCGCCGCGCCAGCTCATCACCGTGGCGCCCTGCGCCAGACCACCTTCCAGGATTTCGTCCCAGCCGATCAGGCGGCGGCCGTGCTGCGCCAGGTAGACGTCCATCTGCCCAATGAACCAGCTTTGCAGCTGATGCAGGGCTGGATGCTCGGCCGGCTTGCCTTGTGCGTCCTTGTAGTGCTGGATGTCTTCCAGCGTGGTGGACGCAGACACCAGCTTCAGCGTCTTCATGCGTGCCAGCGCCGCCGGCGAATGCGCCCATTCGGTTTTCGGGCACTCGTCGCCGCCAACGTGGATGTACTGGCCCGGGAACAGCGTCAGCACTTCATCCATCACCTGCTGCAGGAAGCGCACCGTGTTTTCCTCTGGACTGAACACCTGCGTGATCACGCCCCATTCGCGGCCGACAGGCAGCTTCGTGCCGGGCTGGTTGCCCAGTTCAGGATATGCGGCGATCGCGGCCAGCGCATGGCCCGGCATTTCGATCTCCGGCACCACCGTGATGTGGCGCGCGGCGGCATACGCCACCACTTCGCGGATGTCTTCCTGCGTATAGTAGCCGCCGTGCGGCTGGCCGTCGTAGCGCAGGCCCGGGGGATCGCCGGGACGCGGCGTCAGCTGGGTTTCGCTGCGCCATGCGCCCACTTGCGTCAGCAGCGGGAAGCGCTTGATCTCGATGCGCCAGCCCTGGTCGTCGGTCAGGTGCCAGTGGAACACGTTCATCTTGTTCTGCGCCAGCAGCTCGATGTGCTTGAGCACAAAGCTCTTCGGCATGAAGTGGCGCGCCGTATCCAGATGGCTGCCGCGCCAGCCGAAGCGCGGCTGGTCTTCGATGCTGACGGCAGGCAGTTGCCAGCGGCGGCGCACCTCCGCCTTGCGGTAAATATCGGCGGGCAGCATCTGGCGCAGCGTCTGCACGCCGTAAAACAGCCCTGCCGGATCGGCGGCGGTGATGGTCACGCCGCGTGCGTCGCTGACCAGGCGGTAGCCCTCCTTGCCCGGCGAGCCTGGTTTCTTGTCCAGTTTGAGACGGATGGCATTGGCGCCGTCGCGCGCGCTCACGGGCAGTTCAAAGCCGGTGGCCGGCCGCAGGTAATCGCGCAGCATTTGTGCTTCGGCCTGCGCCATGCCGTCGGCGACGATGCGGGTGGCGGACGTCAGCGCAAACTCGCCGGCATTGCGCTGCAAGTGCGCGGGCAGCGGCACGATCTCCTGAGCCTGTACAGCCCCCATCAATCCCAAGCAACATGACACAAGAACTTGTAAACGCATACTCACCTCAAACGTAAAATGAAAACACAGGGCCGGTTATTCCTCATGCCGCGCGCGGGCCTGGTCACTGGCGCCTCTGTATCCGCTGCCACTCCAGGCCCGGACGGTCAACACGGAACTGAAGCAGTTGCTGGTGCTCGACTTCGGTCACATAAACGGTGCGGCCGTCCGGCCCACCAAAGCATAGATTGCTGGGGCGCTCGCCCGGCAGGCGGATTTCCTTCAGCAGCTTGCCATCCGGCGCCAGCTTGACCACCGTGCCCTTGCCAAAACGGCTTACGTACAAATTGCCGTCGACATCGACGCGCATGCCGTCCATGCCGAAATCTTCAAAGCGATGCAGCAACCGCTTGTCCGACAGCGCTCCATCGGCGCCGATGGCGAAGGCCCAGATATTCCGCTGCACGCTTTCATTCACATACAAGGTGCGCCCGTCCGGGCTCACCTCAATCCCGTTGGCGGTACCCATTCCATCCGCCGCCAGGGTGACCTTGCCGTCACGGTCGATGCGCCACACGCGGCCGGTATTGTGGGCCCAGTCAGGATCGCTGGCGTACAGCACGCCATCCATCGTGATGGCCAGGTCGTTCGGCTGGACCATCTTCGCCTCGTGCGCGTACAGCCGCGGCGTGGCGGTGCCCGGCGCGATGCGGAAAACATTGTGGCCGACATAGTCGGCCACATACAGCGCTCCCTGGCGATCGAAGCGCAGGCCATTGGGCACCGAGGCGCCGGGCAGCACGGCGAACTCGCGCGCCACGCCTTGCGGGCTGACGATGCCAATGGTCTGCTGGCGGCCGAAATTGACCGCATAGATATTCCCTGCCGCGTCCACCGCCGGTCCTTCTATGCCGGCGGTGAAACTGCGTTCCGCTGTCAGCGGCGTAGCCACAAACAAATCCTCCGCCATGGCAGGCGCGGTCCGGCACAATCCCGCCGACAGCAGAAACGCAATCATCAAACGCATGCAGTACTCCTCGACAGAAAAATCAGTGGCAGCCGACGCGCTGTTCGGATAGACCGGGCTGACCGCCCACCCAGAGTCTACCCAAGTCGAGCCGTTCGTTGTGTACTGCAAACTCAAACCGGACTCGAAATATTCGTTGCCGTAGGTGTCGATCGCGCCGCTGATGAACTTGGCCGACGAAATGGTCTTAGCCGCCGCGAAGGTGACGCCTGCGGCCTCCCATTCCTGGGTTCCGCCTTCCCCCCGCGCCGTTGAGGGTCAGGCTGGTGCTGGTATTGCCGTCATTGACAGCCGTCGCTGCCGCTTTATTGGTGTTTGCGGTCGAAGTGGTATTAGCAGTCCACACGCAGCCGGTGCCCGTTGTGGCGATGTTGCCGTCTGTTGTACCGCCGCCACCATTGCCCACTCCAGCGGCTACCGCCATCCAGAAAGTGCCATCCTCATAGCCCAGACGCCGGTGCCGCCGAGCGCATGGGTGTTCATCAGCGCGGCCTTGGCGGTGATGCTCTGTGCGTCGTCATACCAGACAAAAAACAGCGAGTGGCTGTCAGCCGCGCGTCAGAGCTCCCGCCAGGCGTTCCGCGATCGCCGCCACGCCCGGTCCCGACATGATGGTGTGGTGAGTGCCCGGCAGGTTCACCACCTCCAGCGTGTCCGGGACCAGCTCGCGCCACCCCAATTCCGGCTCGCCGAATTGTTGGGCGAAACCCTCGGTGCCGCAGAACAGCAGCACTGGCGTGTCGCCGGACGGCGGCTGGTAAGCGCGCAGTGCTGTGTCGTTGGCCCTGGTCACGGCAAGCATCTGCCGCACCTGCCCCACGCCCGCCTGCGGCGGCAGCAGTCCTTGCCGCGTGGCCGTCTCCAGCACATGCAGCCACTGCTCATCTGCCGCGACGTCGCGCAGGCTGTCCCAATCCATGGACAGTCGCGGCAGCAGAATACCAAGCAGCACAGCGTCGTCATCGAGCCAGTCCATGCCGGCCAGCTGGCCATACGCACCGTTGCGATAGAGCGGCTGCGCGCTGGCATTTTGCGCGCGCGAGTCGATCAGCGCCAGCAGGGCGACCTCTTCTCCGGCCAGCCGCAGCTGCCGCGCCATCTCGTACGCGATGCATCCGCCCATCGAATGCCCGGCCAGATGGTAGGGCCCCGCCGGTTGGCGCGACTTGACCAAGGCAATATAGTCCGCCGCCATGTCCTCGATCCGCTCCAACGGCGCCGCCTCTCCCTGCAAGCCAAGGGCCTGGACTCCGTACACCGGCTGATCGGCGCCAAGGCAACGCGTCAGCTCGACGTAGCCCATGGTGTGGCCGCCATACGGGTGGATGCAGAACAGAGGCGCGCGGCTGCCGCCGGTCCGCATGCCGACCAGGCGTGAACCGCCCGACGCGCGGCCGGAACGCAGCGCCTGGGCCAGGCTTTCGACCGTAGGATGTTCCAGCAGGACCGCGCTGGACAGGCTGCAATCGAAGGCCTGTTCCAGGCTCAGAATGACGCTCAGAGAAGACAGGGAGCTGCCACCGAGCTCGAAGAAATTATCATCAAGCGCGAGACCGTCCAGGCCCAATATCTCCGCGAACACCTTGCCCACTTCCAGTTCGAACGCGTCGCGCGGCGCGAACTGGCGCGGGGACGAAGATTGCGGCGCCGGTGCGGATGCCGGCGCGGCGCGCGTTACGGCCTCGAAGCGCGTGGCCGACGCTGTCGTCGCCTGTCGCGCCTCGGGCCAGTAGCGATAGCGGTCGAACGGATACGCCGGCAAGGCGATACGGCGACGCGCCCCGTGGTCGTGCAGGCGCCGCCAATCTGGCGCGACACCGTTGCACCAGAGCCTCCCCAGAGCGGCCAGCAAAGCGGCGCAGTCGGATGGCTCCGTGGCGCCGGCCAGCGTCGGGCCGGCAAAGCGCACATTCTGCTTGTTGGGATGGCGCTGGATAATGGCGTTGAAGGTCTGCCCCGGACCGGTTTCCAGGTAGATGCCGTCCGGCGTCTCCAGCAGCAGCTCCAGCCCTTGGGCAAAGCACACGGTCTGGCGCATATGCCGTACCCAATGATCGGGATCGGTGGCCTGCTCCGCGGTCACCCACGATCCCGTCACGTTGGTGATGTAAGGAATCCGCGGCGCGTGCAGCGCCACTTCGCCCAGCCGTGCCCTGAACTGGTCCAGGACAGGGTCGAGCATGGAGGAATGGAAAGCGTGCGAGGTGGGCACGCGCTTGCTGCGCAGGCCGGCCTCCGTCAGCGGGGCCGACAGCGCGTCGATCGCTTCCATGGTTCCGGCCAGCACGCAGGCGCGCGGGCCATTGACCACCGCCAGGTCCACCCCGGCGCCGAGGAAGGCCTGCACCTGCGCGGGAGTGGCCTCGACCGCCAGCATCGCGCCGGCGGGCAGGCGCTGCACCAGCTGGCCGCGCGCGGCGACCAGCTTCAGCGCGTCGGACAGCGACATGACGCCGGCCAGGCAGGCCGCCACGTATTCGCCCAGGCTGTGCCCCATCATGGCATGCGGCTGCACGCCCCAGTGCATGAGCTGTCGGGCCAGCGCATACTCCACCACGAACATGGCCGGCTGCGTGATCGCCGTCTGCGCCAGCTGCCGCGCCGCGTCTTCCCCGGCCTCCGGCGCGGGATACAGCACGGCGCGCAGATCGAGGCCCAGCACCGGCTGCAGCAGCTCGGCGCAGGCATCCACCTCGGCGCGGAATTCGGGCAGGGACGCATACAAGCCGCGCCCCATGTTCACTTGTTGCAGTCCCTGGCCGGGGAACAGGAACACCACCCGCGCGGCGCCGTCCGGCATCGCCGTCAACGCGGGATGCGCGGGCGTGGCCGCCAGCGCATCCGCCGCGCCGGCCGCATCGGCGCACGCCACGGCGCGCCGGTGCGGCAGCGGCGCGCGTCCGGCTTGCAGCGTATAGGCGATATCGGCCAGGTTGGCCCCGGGGTGCTCGCGCAAATAGTCCGCCAGGTTGCGGCTCATCGCGTCCAGCGCCGTCGCGGACTTCGCCGACAGCGTCAGCAGCTGATGCGGCAGCCCGCCCGCCGTGGGCGGGGCCGGCGGCGCCTGCTCCAGGATGACGTGGGCGTTGGTGCCGCCGATGCCGAACGAGCTTACCGCCGCGCGGCGCGGCGCGGCCGACACCGGCCATGGCGCCAGCGCGGTGTTGATGCGGAAGGGACTGCGCTCCAGCCCGAGCTTGGGGTTGGGCGACTGGAAATGGGGCATGGCCGGCACTTCGCCGTGGTGCAGCGCCAGCACCGCCTTGATCAAGCCGGTGACGCCGGCCGCCGTGTCGAGGTGGCCGACATGGGCCTTGGCCGAACCCAGCAGACAATATTCCCGGTCGGCCGTGTAGAGGCGATAGGCCTGGGTCAGCGCGGCGACCTCGATCGGATCGCCCAGCGGCGTGGCCGTGCCATGCGCCTCGACCAGGCCGATGCTGCGCGGATCGACGCCGGCCCGGCGCAGCGCCTGCCCGATCACGTCGGCCTGACCATCCACGCTGGGCGCCGTGAAGCCGACCTTGCCGTTGCCGTCGTTGTTGATGGCCGAGCCCTTGATCACGGCCCAGACGGTATCGCCGTCGCGCTGCGCGTCGCTCAAGCGTTTGAGCACAACCAGCGCCCCGCCGCTGCCGCGCACCGTCCCGCCGGCGCCGGCGTCGAACGCCCGGCAGCGGCCGTCCGGCGACAGGATGTGGCCTTCCTGGTAGAGATACCCGGTCGCGTGCGGCACCTCGATCGAGACGCCGCCGGCCAGCACCATGTCGCTGTCGCCCTGCAGCAGTTGCTGGCAGGCGAGGTGCACCGCCACCAGCGAGGTCGAACACGCCGTCTGCACCGTCAGCGCGGGGCCGCGCAGGTTCAGCTTATGGGCCAGGCGGGTGGACAGGAAATCCTTCTCGTTCAGGATGGTGGTCTGGAACAGTTCGGCGGCGGACTCGGGGCGGGTGTCGAGGAAATGCTGCAGATACCCTGCCCGTCCGACACCGCCGACCACGCCGACGCGGCCGCAGTCAGCCGCGCCGCCGTAGCCGGCATGCTCCAATGCCTGCCAGCCCAGCTCCAGGAACAGGCGCTGCTGCGGATCCATCAGCTGCGCCTCGCGCGGCGGATAGCCGAAGAAAGGCGCGTCGAAACAGGCCACGTCGTCCAGGATGCCCTTGCGCCGGACATAGCGCGGCTCGCGCAACAGCTGCGGGTCCACGCCCGCTTCGAGCAACTGCCGCTCCGTCAGTTCCGTGATGGACTCGGTGCCGGCGCGCAGATTGCACCAGAATTCCTCCACGTTGGCGGCGCCGGGAAACTTGCCGGCCATGCCGACAATGGCGATCTCGGTGCCGGCCGGCGCGATGAACGTGGCTGGCGGCACGGTGGGGCGGTGCTCGCGGGACTGCGCATCCAGATCCTCTCCGTGGCTCAGCGAGGTGCGCAGGTGATTGGCCAGCGCGCGGATGGTCGGGAAGCGGAACAGGTCCATGGTCGGCACGGTCAGGCCCAGGTTCTCCTCCAGCAGCACCTCGACTTCCACGATGCTCATCGAATGGCCGCCGACGTCGAAGAAGCTGTCGTCGATGCCCACGGCGGCCAGGTTCAGCACCTGCTGCCAGATGGCCGCGATCTGCTGCTCCAGCTGGTCGCGTGGCGCCGCCATGCCGACGTCGGCGAGCCGGCGGGCGGGCGCCGGCAGCGCGCGCCGGTCGATCTTGCCGTTGGGTGTCATCGGCCAGGCATCGAGGAACTGGAACGCTGCCGGCACCATGAAGTCCGGCAGCTTGCCCTGCATGTGGGCGCGCAGGTCGGCGCCGGTGACGACCGCGCCATCGCGGGCAATGACGTAGGCCACCAGCCGCTGGTCGTTGTTCGCTTCCCGCCGCGCCATCACCAGCGTGTCGCGCACGCCGGGATGCTCGCCGATGACGGCTTCGAGTTCGCCCAGTTCGATGCGGAAGCCGCGTATCTTGACCTGATGGTCGAGGCGGCCCAGGAACTCCAGGCCGCCGTCCTGCAGATAGCGGGCCAGGTCGCCGGTCTTGTACATGCGTTCGCCGGGGGCGCCGAATGGATTGGCGACAAACCGCTCGGCGGTGAGATCGGGACGGCCGAGATAGCCGCGCGCCAGGCCGATGCCGGCGATATACAACTCGCCGGCGACACCGCGCGGCACCGGCTGCAGCAGCGGGTCCAGCACATACAGCCGGGTGTTGGCCAGCGGCCGGCCGATGCTCACGCACGTCGCCTGCGGCTGCATCACGGCCATCGTGGCGCACACCGTCGCCTCGGTCGGACCATAGGCATTGATGAAGCGGCAGCCGGCGCTCCAGCGCTTGACCAGTTCCAGGCTGCAGGCCTCGCCCGCCGTGATCACCGTCTTCAGCGTCGGCAGGTCGGCCGGCTGCAGCAGCGCCAGCACCGACGGCGGCAGCGTGACCACCGAGACGCCATGATGGTTGATGGTATGAACCAGCGTGGGGCCCGGGATCAAGTCCATCTTCGACGCCAGGCACAGGCTGGCGCCGGCGCACAACGCGACGAATATCTCGCTGACCGAGGCGTCGAAGCTGAACGAGGCGAATTGCAGCACCCGGCTGTCCGGCGCCACCTGGAAGCCGTCTATCATGGCGTGCGCCAGATTCGACAGGCCTTGATGCTCCAGCATGACCCCTTTCGGACGTCCGGTGGAGCCCGACGTGTAAATCACATAGGCCAGGTCGGTCGGCGCCGGGCTGGACTGGGGATTGTGGTCCGGCGCATCCGCAATGCCGGCCTGGTCGGTGTCGACGCACACCAGCCGCGCGGCGCCCGCAGGCAAGCGCGCGCTCAGCGATGCCTGCGTCAGCAGCAGGGCAACGCCGGCGTCGTCCAGCATGTAAGCCAGCCGGTCTTGCGGATACTCCGGATCCAGCGGCAGGTAGGCGCCGCCGGCTTTCAGGATGGCCAGCACGCCGATCACCAGTTCGGGCTGGCCGCGCTCCATGCTCAGGCCAACCAGTTGTCCCCGCTGCAGGCCCAGCCCGCGCAAGTGATGTGCCAGGCGATTGGCGCGCCGGTTGAGCTCCTCATAGGACATCGTTTCGCCGCCATAGCGCAGCGCCGGCGCCGACGGCGTGCGCACCGCCCACTGCTCGAACCGGCGATGGGCACAGGCTTGCGGGAACGGGGCGTCGGTGGCGTTGTGTTCGGCGCGGATGTGCTGCTCGCGCGGCGTCAGCATCGGCAACCGGTCCAGCGCGACGTCGGGCGTGTGGGTGGCGCCGAGCAGCAGGGTCTGGAAGTGCTCGACCAGATACGCGACGCTGTCCGGGTCCCACAGATCGGTGTTGTACCAGCACACGCCGCGCAGCGAACCGTCCACCTCCTCCACCACGAAGTCGAGGTCGAACTTGACGCTGCGCAGTTCCAGCGGATAGGAGTCGAGCCGCAGGCCCGACAGGTCCAGGCTGGCGCCGGCCAGGCCCATCCGCGCCGCCGCCACGCCCTGCATGTGGGACAGCTGCGACTTCTGGTAGGTGAAGGCGACCTGGAACACCGGGCTGCGGCTCAGATCGCGCGCCAACCCCAGGCGCTCCACCAGCAAGGGGAAAGGGAAATCCTGGTGATCCTTGGCGCCGACCAGCACCTCCCGCACCTGATGCAGGAACTGGGCGAACGGGGTCGCCCCGGCCACCTGGACGCGCAGCGCGCACGGGCTGGCGAAATAACCGACGGTGCGCTCGTAGCCCTGCGGCGGGCGGCCGAAGCGCGGCGAGCCGACGGCCAGGTCGTCCTGCCCGGTGTAGCGGTACAGCACCGCGTAGAACGCCGCCAGCAGCACCGTGTAGAACGTCACGTCCTCCTGCCTGGCCAGGGCGCGTACCTGCCGGGTCAGCTCCTCGCTCAGCTGGAACGCGTGGCCGGCGCCGGCGTGGCGCTGGACCGGCGGACGGGGACGGTCGGTCGGCAGGTCCAGATGGGCCGGGGCGGCCAGTTGCGATTGCCAGTAGCTCCAGTGTTCCTCGCCGCGCGGCGACGCCAGCAGCTCATCCTGCCAGGCGACATAGTCGGTGTACGACAGCCCGTCCGGCGCCAGCTCGGCCGCCTGCCCCGCTATCCGCGCGCGATAGAGCACGCCCAGCTCCTCCATCATGATGATCAGAGACCAGGTGTCCGTCGCGATGTGATGACTGTTGAGCAGCAGCACATGCTCGTCGTCGCCACGGGAAAACAGGTGGCAGCGGAACACCGGACCGTTCTTCAGGTCGAAAGGCAGGTGCGCCGCCTCGGTCAGCCGCGCGTGCAGCCGCTGCGCATCCCATCCCGTGGCGTCCATCCGCTGAAAGCCGGCCCGCCCCTGCGGGTGGATCAGCTGCACCAGTTCGCCGTGCGGCGCGGCGTAGCTGGTGCGCAGGACCGGATGGCGCTGGACCAGGTCGTGCAACGACGCTTCGAGCGCGGCGACGTCGAGCGGGCTGCGGATGGTCCATGCCATGGGCAGGCCGTACTCCGCGCCGTCGGGATTCAAATTCCACAAAAACCACATGGCGCGCTGGCCGCGTGACAGGGTCGCCGCGGTTGGCGGGTAAGTGCTATTGCTCATGAGGTGACTTTCGTAGATGTGTTATCGAGGTGTGCGGAAGCGGTGTGCCAGCAGCATGGCGGCCGCACCGGAGGCGGCCGCGCATAAGAGACTGGTGCGCAGGCCGCCGAGCGCGGCGACCTGGCCACACAAGGCGGCGCCGGCCGCGCTCGCGCCCATGATGGCCATCTGATACATCGCCATGCCGCGCGCCCGCACCCAGTCGGGCAAGCTCAGTTGCACCGAGACGATCAGCGCGTTGGCGGTCGCGATCCAGGCCATGCCTGCCACGAACATGATGGGGGCGGCAACCAGGACGTGCGTGGAAAACGCCACGCCGCACATCGCGGCCGACTGCACCATGGCGCCGCGCAGCACCAGCGTCTCGCGCGACATGGCCTCGCGCCAGCGGGGCAGGAGCAGCGCCTTCAGCGGCGCCGACTGCACGGCAAAGCGCACGCCGGCCAGGATGGCAACGGACAGGCGCTCGGCGCGCGCCGGACTCGGCACAGGGGCATGGCGCCAGCGCATGATGAGCAGCGCGGCCATCGTCGACAGGACGGCGTTAAGCGCAAAGACCCAGGCCGTGCCGGCACTCGCGATCAGCGCGCCGGCCAGCAGCGGACCGATGATGCGCGAAGCGTTCATGGATACGCCTTTGAGCGCGAGCGCCGCCGGCAATTGCGCGCGCGGCACCAGATCCGGCACGATGGCGGCAAACACCGGCCAGCGCATGGCCAGGCCGATGCCGTTGGCGAACGTCAGCCCCAGCAGCAACGCGGGCGACGTCATCCCGGACAGGACCGCCAGCCACAACAGCAGCGCCACCGCCGTCACCCAGCACTGGGTGAGGATGAGGTAGCGGCGCCGGTCTACCAGGTCGGCCAACGCACCGCAAGGCAAGCCAGACGGCGACGCGGAGGACGTGTCCTCCGAGGCGATACGGGGAAGCGAAGCAGGCATGGGGAATCAGGAGTAATGACGGCCGGGCGGCACCAATGAAGCATAACATCCTGTTAGCCCACAAAAATGCGTTAATTCTCACATCGGTTTTTTGCGTGATCCCCCGCTCAACGCAAGTTGCCGGTGTGGCCCAGTGAGTACCTGCCAGGTTGTGGCCATACGGTCAGGCCATGCGGCTCCTGGCCGACCTTGACCTGCCGCACGTCGCCGCTGGCGGTGTCGAAGCGGTACACCACATCATCGAAACGGCCAGACAGCCAGAGATATTTGCCGTCGACACTTACGTTACCCATGTCGGGACTGCCGCCACCAGGGACGGACCAGTTGGCGACCACTTTGTCGGTAGCGAAATCGACGACGCTGACGCTGCCCTTGCCCTTGCGTTTGCCGTGGATACGGTGGGTGCCGCGGTTAGCCACATACAGGCGCTTGCCATCCCGGCTGGGGTAGATGCCGTGCGTGCCCACGCCCGTAGGAATGAAGCCGACTTCCTTGAACGAGGCGCCATCGACAACATGCAGGCCATCGGCTTCCATGTCGGCTATGTAGAACTTTGTACCGTCGGGCGAGATGCGTATGTCTTGTGGCATACCTTTTTTGCTGGTGCAGATTTCAGACGCAAGCGCCCCCGCGGACGCCGCCTCGGAATACCGCGAGGACGGCATCTTGAGCTTCAGGTAGCCGGCCACCTTGCGCGTCTCCAGGTTGATCTTGGCGATGGTGCCGTCGAACTCGCAGGTGAACACGGCGTAGCGGCCGTCGTTGGAAAAATCGGCGTGGTTGATGCCGCCGCAAGACGGCGTTTCGATCGAATACTGCAGCGCCATGGTCTTGGGATCGCGGAAGTCCAGGCGACGCACCGCCTCGGCCACCACGATGGCTGATTTGCCGTCCGGTGTGAAGTACATATTATATGGATCTTCCACCGGCACCGACGCTCCCGGCTTGCCGTTGAGCGGGTCTATCGGCGTCAGGCTACCCAGTTTGGTACGTTCGGCGTTGTTGGCCACCCAGAGCGTCCGCAGATCGTAGGCGGGTACGACGTGCTGCGGGCCGATGCCCACCTTGAACTTGTCGACCACCTTGAGCGTCTCCGGATCGATGACATAAACATCGTTCGACCGCAGATTGGGCACATAGATGCGCGCCAGGTGATCCTTGACGACCGCGCTCATGCGATCAGGCCCGGTATCACCGTAGACGTTCCCCGGATCGCTCAACGGCGGCATGCCGGGCAAGGGGGAATAGGCGCCCATCGGGGCCGGTGCGCTGGCCGCGGCCGCCCCCTTGGCGCCGGCGTACTGGCTGCACAGGCCCACAACCGACAACGCGAGTATGCCCATGCCGGCGATGGCCAGGCGCTGGGTGCGGCGCCCGGTGCGGGCTGGGTTGGTAGTATGTTTGGTAGCTTTCATATGATGCAGTCCCTATATTCGATGCAGCGCCCGCGCGGCAGGTCGCTTAGTGGTGGCGTTCGTTAAGGATCGTTCTGATCGCGTTGACCGATGCGTCGACCTGGCGTTGAACGCCCAGCCGTCCCAGTTCAGCGGTGGCGCGCGTGGCGTCGCCGCGCACGCCATCGGCCACCCCGGGCTTCGGACCGTGGGACATCGCCTCGACGCGTACCATCGACGGTGCGGTGGCAAGCATCAGGGAAGCATCGTTCAGTCCAGCGTGCAGGCCGATTTCGGCGCTGCTGTAGCCTTGCTTTTTCAAATCGTCGACAAACGCGGTCTGGGTGATATCGTAATATTCGAGCAGCGCGTGAGCGCGGGCGGGATCATCCTTGCCCCAGGCGCGGTTCAGCTTTTGCGCCACGTTCACTTCGTTTTGCTGATAGCCGCCGTGGTCACCGATGAAGATGATGTCGCGAAAGCCGTGCTGACGAAAACTCGCCGCCGCGCCCTCGAGCAGCGCCTCGAAAGCTGAGGTCGGGATCGAAATGGTGCCGCTAAACCGCATGTGACCGGCCGGTGGATTGACCGCGCCTTCCGGCACGTAGGATACCACCGGCGCGACCATCGTATTGCCGAGTTTCTGGGCAATCATGGCCGCGATGATGCCGGCGCGGACGTTGTGCTTGCCGAGCGCGATGTAGGGGCCGCTCTGCTCTACGCCGCCGATGGGGATCAGGATCGTGGTCGCGCCGTGCTCGATGCGGCTGCGCAATTCAGTGCTGGTGAGCTCTTCCAACATGACGCTGGCGCTGGCGCCGGAGGTGGCCGCCATTACCGGCGGCATCAGCAATGAAGCCGCGGCCACAAGGAGGCCGGCGAAATGGCGGACACCGCTCAACATCCAGCCCCGCGTATTTTCATCACCCAAGTTGTTCCTCACAATACCTCGCTCTGCGACGTGGACCTGCCCTTGCCATCCAAGTATAGCGGCAGATGACAATTTTAAGCGATCCGGCAGAGCATGGCACTATCAACTTGGCAAGACAGAAGCGTTTAACGCCCGGGGACGCCCTTCTTCCAGTCTCCCCATTGATCGACAATCTCCTTGATGACTGGCTGGGCGGTCAGCAGCAGGTTCGCGGCGGCCGGCTCGAAGCCGCCCTGCTGGGTGTAGTTCAGTAGTACATCGCTGTTGGTTTGCCCCCGATGCGGCCGGTCCACGTCCGAGCCGGCGCGCAAGATCAGCACCCGCTTGAAATCGGCCTTCCCGGCCGCGTCGGCGCGCCTCAGCACCTCGAGCGTCGAATTGTCCTCTTGCTGGGCGGTGCAGTATGAGGCCTTGCCATCGGTAAGCAGCGACGACCAGGCTTGCGCCCGGCTCGCCAGCGCGCTGCCGCCGAACCAGGTGTCGGTCGACACGGTATCGCAACGCAGCACCATCGGCGGCTGGTTGGCTGGGCTGCTGGTAAAGCCGGCGCGATAGGTCCGCGCGGCATCCGAGTCGCCCAGCGCGACATTTTTGGACAGGTCGAAGGCGCGCGTCACCAGTTGACGGTTGAGCTGGAACACCTCGGTGCGATAGCGGAACGCCGGCTTCCTGGACGGCGAATCGGTGTCGATGCCGAAGTAGCCCGAGGCCCAACCCGCCGGCATTTCGCGGGCATCGATCTCGTGCGCCAGCGAATAGTCGATGGCGTAGTCGGCCCAGGTGGTCGAGCCGACGGTGCCCAGGTTCGGATTGATGCCGGCGATGCCGGCAATGATGAAGTAGGTATTGCGCAGGTCGAAACTGCTGGCGTAGAACAAGGCGCTCATGGTGGCGGCCGCGTTGCTGTAGCCCATGTCGGTGGTGACCTGGCAAATATTGTCGCGGTCGCAGAGCACCTCGGGGTAGCGCGGCGACAAGCCCGGCACCTTGTAGCCCGTCGTCAGCCGCAGCGCCTTGATGAAGGGAGCGGCTTCGCCGCTGAACATGTTGACGATCATTACCTTCGGCGCCAACGGCGCACCGCCGGTCACCCCGGCAACCGGAGCGCTGTCGATCTGTTTGCTGTCCGGCCAATGTTCGACGATGTCGCGCACCAGCGGAGCGGCAGCCAGATACAGGTTCTGCAGCGCGATCGTGAAGCCTCCTGACTTGGCGGACAACGATGCCAGCGGCGTCTGGCCCGGATGCGGACGGTCGAAGTTGGAGGCTGTGCGCAGTACCGCCACGCGCTGGTCGTCCAGCAAACCGGCGACGGCGGCGCGCTTCAACGCGGTGTAGCTTGCGTTGTCTTCCTGGGAGCTCATGCAATATGTGCCCTGGCCGTCGGTGAGCAGCTTGAACCAGTCGCGCGCGCGCTGCCCGAGCAAATCGCCGTGGTACCAGTTATTGCCCGTCATGGAATCGCACTGCGTGACCTGCGGCGGCTGGTTGCCGGGCGCGGCCGCGTAAAGCGCGCGATAGACCTTGGCCTCGGCGGAATCGGCCAGCGCCACGCCACGCGACAACGACAGCGCCTTGTCCAGCAAACGGTCGTTAAGCTTGTACACCTCGGTGCCATAGCCGAGCGGCGGCTTGACGCCGGGCGTCTTGGTGTTGATGCCGAGATAGCCGGTCGACCAGCCGGCCGGGCGCTCGCGGGCATCCAACTCCCACGCCAGGTCCGAATCCACCAGATAACGCGACCATGCCGCAGTGCCCGTCGTGCCCTGGGCCGGATCGACGCCGGCGATCCCGGCGATGATGAAATAGGTTTGCCTGAGGTCGAACAGACCGCTGTGCGCCAGCGCCGACACCGAGGCCGAGGCGTTGGCCTTGCCCATGTCGGTAGTCATCTGGCAGACGTCATCGTTGTTACAGCGCACCGCCGGATAGACCGGCGACAACCCCGGCACCGGAATCGCCTGATCCAGCCCGAGCTTGTCGGTCCAGACCGCCGCCTCCTGCGCGAACATGCTGATCAACATGACCTTCACCGGGCGCGGCCCGTGTGCGGCGGGGCTGGCCGGGCCGGTGGCGATGCCCAAGACTAAACCAAGCAAAAGTAGATGGAGATGGCGCGCGACGGGAGATGGCATTGTTTGAGTCACCTGTTAAACGAGTTGCAATGCCATATGCAAACTGTATGCCATCTTGCAAGCTCCAATCCCAGCGTTCGCCGAACAGGCGCGGTGCACTATGTCATTTTTTGCACCAGTGCTGTGCGGCTCTGTACGGATCAAGGTAATCGGCCTGACTCACACTAACCAGCCTCCTAAATTTCCGTGGCGATTCATTTCGCGATTACGACGCTTTCTTTATCAGATCGAAAGCATCAAAATCTACAGGGGTGCGATGTCGAAATTCGGCAATCTGAGGCGGTTCACGCAGGCAGTGTCGACTGTTCTTGCATTTGCATTTTCCAGGAAATTGGTCGTTACCTTTTCAAGGCACGCGTTCCAATCTTCAAACATGGCGTGCGACCTGTTGGGGACAATGATTAATTTTCCATTCGGCATATGGGAGATAATTTGTTCGCTGTTGCTTGAGGGAGTAGACGGATCAAATTGGCCAGCAAGTAGCAAGATCGGCTTGCCGGAATCGACGGGGGTATGAAATTCCGGACTTACCTGACGCCGCGGCCAGTTCCGGCAAGCGGCAAACTGCTGATCGATGCGGAATGATCCGACTAGGGTACCTGCGGCAAGGGCACGTTCTTTCTTCTCATCGATGAAAGGCAAATCCTCATTGCATGTGATAGCCATGTACAACCCCCAAGGCGCCGCATCTTCGAATTGTTCGCGCCATTGTACAATCAACGCGAGCTGTTCTTGATTCTTGTCTTCGTTGGCAAGCGTGTGTATCAATCGCGGCAAGGATGCCGCGCTTGATACTGCGTAAAGATACATGCGTAAATATGACGCCACAACACCGGAAGAAATATGCACGTCGTTGGCCTGGCCTTTCGATCCTTTGTGCAGAACAAGACCTCGTCCGTTGAGAATAGCCTTCAATTTTTCCAGGTCACCAAAGACATCTGGAAACGCGGTCGAACATTTTTTGTCGGCTTTGCATCGGTTTAATATTTGGGTTAAAGAAATTTCAGCCTCGCTGGCAAGGCCGGCGGGTACATATGTCCCTGGCGCCACTGGGCCCATTAGCAATGTCGCGCGCACCGAACTATCATAATGGCGAAGATATTCCTGTGCCAAGCGGGTTCCATAAGAATAGGCCACTATACCAATCTGATCGTAAGACAAAGCTGCCCGGATATTGTTTAAGTCGCGCGCGGCTTCGGTCGTCGTATACCGGGTCAGATCGACAGTGCCGGACAAGCGTCTAGCGCATGCGGCGAGATTTTCGGCTGGCCAGAGATCTCTCAGCAAGACACTTTTGTCTTCATCCGGGTTCGCGCAATGGAGGTCTGGTGAAATGCCTGTGCCTCTCTGATCGATAAATACAAGGTCATGCGTCCGTCCCAGTTTTTTCCAAACCTCAGATTCGTCCTCTATCGTCGAAGTAGTTCTTTGACCTGGGCCACCCTGGAGCACAAAAAGCGATCGCGACGGACTGGCCGGAATGGCGGCTTTGAGGATGGCCACATCCAAACTAATTTGGCGACTATGAGGTAAATCGTATTTTTCAGGAACGATGGCTTTTATGCACACAGCATTCTTTATGCTTGAGGCCGGGCATACCATCTTCTCCAACGTTATTTTATCTGGACTTTTATTGGCACAAAGTGCGGCAAGCGGTAGGCTGAGACCGAAAATTGCGGAGATCGTCAAGAGACTTCTAATCATGTATAGATTCACTTCTATCCTTGTTAAGCGTGGCGAGAAATGCGTTGGCCAGTGCGCGCACTAAATTTTCGCGGCTTTAGGTTAGAGCGTTGCGTTGACCGATAGAATCCACAGCCGACACGAGACTATTTGAGGACAACCGTTCGAAAAATCTCATACGCAACAAGAGCAAAAAACAAGTATGCAAACCAAGGAACCAAAAAATAAGGCACCACCGGAATGTGAATTACCTTATCCAATATCAGATATGCCGTAGAAAAAACAAAAGCGGTAGCGAGCAACCAGTTCTTTTGTTTAATGAAGAGACCTACGCATGTTACCGTACCTGCCAAACCAATAATCGTTGCAATCTGCATGTGAATTAATTAATGAAATATGTGTTACTAAGAATACCGCTGTGGCAAATGGCCATCAACGCTCTACTCACCTCAACTTCTTCGCCATGACCGGCTGAAGCGTCTCATGCCGAGCCAGCATGGCTGCATACTCCTGTGCCTTGCGTACTTTGGTCTCAGGCTTTATTGCTGTCTGCACCCGGAATAACACTGCATAGCGGTTTTGTGAATTGAGAGTGGCGAAAAATTCGGCTGCCCCGGGGTGGTCAGCGAATGCGGCATGCAGTTCGGGCGGCACGCTCGCCATGCTAGCCGATTCGTATGCTGCATCCCATCGTCCATCTTTTTTCGCTCGCTCGATTTCAGCCAGGCCGCTCGGCTGCATCTTGCCCTCCTCAATATACCTAAGCACCTTCTCGCGATTGACCTTGGACCATAGACTGCGTGGGCGACGCGGTGTCCAGCGCTGCAAATAGTGATGGAGGTCGAGCGAACGCTTCTGGCCGTCAATCCAGCCGAAGCACAACGCAACTTCCAATGCCTCTTGATAGCTTACGCTAGGGACCGGGGCCCCTTTCTTCGAGTGCTGCAGCCACACCCCGTCAGAGCCCTCGTGATGGGCTGCAAGCCAATGCGCAAACGCTCCCTGGGATGGGAAGAGCATCATCTCAATATCTGCTGCCATTGAACCACTCCAATCTTTTTTAGTCAGGCTTCCGTGTCTGTCGGATCTGACCGTCCTTTCCTGGCCGGACTTGGTCTACGGGGCAGCATAACAGCTTGCCCCTATGAAAAAATCACAAATTGTCACGGCAAATCTATCTCGTCCTGCCGCGAAGCGCAACGGCATAAGTTGAGCAGGAACCGGCACTGCGAAATCCGTGGCGGAGCCCTGATAGCGCTTGGTTGCTAGCGCCGCGGACTAGGGCGGCGCATCGACATGCACGCGGCGGCAGATCGGCGCGTGAGGTGGTGGCGGTGCGGGAATGCGCACGATGTCTCCTATGAGAAGGAGAAAAACCGTGACGTGCGTGGACGTCTGCGGATGAGGTAATGGTGCTCCGAGCCGGAATCGAACCGGCACGCCTTGCGGCGGGAGATTTTAAGTCTCCAGTGTCTACCAATTTCACCATCGGAGCTACGCAGCCCGGCATTATGCCACGAACGGTATATAACTGCTATACCGGCAACTATTGAATCCGATAACATGACATGATTGCTAACATCGATACTGCCGGATTCAACATGACCATCTTCCGACGCCTGCTCTCCGCCCTGCTCCTGCTGTTATTGACACTATGCGGCGCGGGTGCCGCCGACAACACCGCTTCCGCCCTCGCGCCTGCGGCCGCACCGGTCCAGGCCAAGCTGGTCTTCGCCAACCGTACCACCTTCGTGTTCCGCGCCGGCTTGTCGGGTTTTTCGCCCGCCGACCGCGCCGAGGGCGCGCACAAGCGGCTCGACGCGGCGCTGGCCCGCAACGGCGCGCAGCAAACCTCGATCCGCCCGATCAGCGAAGGCACGCAGGTGCTGCTCGACGGCGCCCTGCTGTTCCTGGTCACGCCGGCCGACATCAACCCGCTGGCCGGCGACACCACCGACAGCGTCGCCAGCGAGAGCGCCGCGCAGTTGACCAAGGCGCTGGCCGAGCGTCGCGAACAGGCCAGTCCACGTTACCTGCTGATCGCCGCCGCGTTGTGCGCGCTGGCCACGCTGGTGTACGGCTTGGTACTGCGCGGCTTGTTCCTGCTGCATCGCTGGGTCGGCAAGAGGTCGACGCAGGCCGTCAGCCGCCGTCTCGGCCAGATCCGCGTCAAGAACGTGCGCGTGCTCGACATCGAACACTACGTGGCCTTCATGCGCCACCTGGTCAACCTGTTGATCTGGGGCCTGCGCCTGATGGCCACCTATCTGTGGGCCGCTTTCGTGCTCGGCAAAGTCCCCTACTCGCGCAGCTGGGGCGAACGGCTGCAGGATTACCTGATCGACGTCGCCGCCGGCGTCGCCGGCAGCATCATCGAAGCGCTGCCCGGACTGGTGCTGGTAGCGGTGATCGCCGCGTTGGCGCGGATGGTGATGCTGACCGCGTCCTCGGTATTCAAGCGCGTCGAGAGCGGCGAGCTGCAAATCGCCTGGCTGGACCGCGACACCGCCACGCCCACCCGCCGCATCTTCAACGTGGTGGTCTGGCTGTTCGCGCTGGCGATGGCCTATCCCTACCTCCCGGGCGCACACACGGCCGCCTTCCAGGGCGTGTCGGTGTTGGTCGGCCTGATGGTGTCGATCGGCGCGTCCAGCATCGTCGGCCAGGGTGCCAGCGGCTTGATCCTGATGTATGCGCGCTCGCTGCGCAAAGGCGAGTACGTGCGCATCGGCGAATCCGAAGGCACGGTGGTCGAGGTGGGCATGTTCGAAACGCGCCTGCGCACCGGCCTCGGTGAAGAGATCACGATGCCCAACGCCTGGGTGCTGTCCAACACCAGCAAGAACTATTCGCGCGCCCACGCCGGCACCGGCTATGTGCTCGACACCACCGTCACCATCGGCTACGACACGCCGTGGCGTCAGGTGCATGCGATGCTGGAACTGGCGGCCGCGCGCACCGAAGACATCGCGACGACGCCGAAGCCGTATGTCATGCAGATCGCGCTGTCGGACTTTTATCCGGAATACCGGCTGGTGGCTTATTCCACGGTGGAGACGCCGCGCCGCCGCGCCGAGGTGCTCAACCAGCTGCACCAGCAGATCATCGACGTATTCAACGAGTACGGCGTGGCGATCACGTCGCCGCACTTCACGCAGGAGCCGGCGACGGCGCACGTGATCCCGAAGGAGGACTGGCATCCTGCACCGGCCGTCGCGCCTATCGACGTCACGCAGGACGAGGCTTCGCGCTAGCCAGTGCGGTCAGGATTTGTCTTGCCGCTCGCGGTCGCGCGCCACCGGCGGCAGGCGGTGCTTGGACTGGCCGATCTTTTGCGCGCGGTAGATGCCCGCGTGACCGGAGAACAGATACGCCACCACGCATGCCAGCGCGGCGTAAGGCCCGATCTGCGGGCCGAATAGTTCGATCGCCATGATGGTCGAGGCCAGCGGCGTGTTGGCCGCGCCCGCGAACACGGCGACGAAGCCGAGTCCCGCCAGCAGAGGGAACGGCAGATGCAGCAAGGGCGCCAGCGCGTTGCCCAGCGTCGCGCCGATGTAGAACAGCGGCGTGACCTCGCCGCCCTTGAAGCCGCTGCCCAGCGAGGCGACCGTGAAGGCGAACTTGCCGAAGAAATCCCACGGCGCCACCGGCTGCGCAAACGACTCGACGATCACCGGGATGCCAAGGCCGATGTAGCGCGTGCCGACCAGCCATACCGCCGTCGCCACCACCACGCCGCCGATCAGTGGCCGCAGCGGCGCATACGCCACATGGCGCTTCATGAAGGCCGATGCGGCGTGCGTGGATTTGGCGAACAGCATGCCCGTCAGGCCGAACACGATGCCTGCCGCGAGCACGGCGGCCACGCTCAACAGGCCGATCGGCACCATCGCGTTCATCGCGTAATGCGTGTGATGCACGCCCCAGGCCATGCCCACCTGGTCGGCGGCGATGGCCGCGACCATGCAAGGGAAGATGGCGTCGTAGCGCAGGCGGCCGATGGCCAGCACTTCCAGCCCGAAAATGGCGCCGGCCAGCGGCGTGCCGAACACGGAGGCGAAGCCGGCGCTGATGCCAGCCATCAGCAGGATGCGGCGCTCGGCGTGGCGCAGGCGGAACACGTGCGTGAGCTGGTCGGCCAGCGTGCCCCCCATCTGCACCGCCGTGCCTTCGCGCCCGACCGAGGCGCCGAACAGGTGCGAGATCACGGTACCGGCCAGCACCAGCGGCGCCATGCGCAGCGGGACGACTTTTTGGGGATCGTGGATTTCGTCGATCAGCAGGTTGTTGCCCGCTTCGACGCTGCTGCCGAGCTTGAGATAGATCCAGCCCACCGCGAAGCCGGCCAGCGGCAGCAGCCAGATGATCCAGCGGTGCGCCTCGCGCCAGTTGGTGGCCAGGTCCAGCGCGAACAGGAACAAGGCGGACGCGGTGCCGCTGAGCACGGCGATCAGTCCGGCGATGAAGGTCCATTTGCCGATGTACGGCAGCAAGGCGATTTGCTCTGGGTAGCGGGATGATCTCATTGGCTTGCATACTAGCAAATAAGACCGGCGGCGACAATCGGCCTGCTGAGATGGATCAAAAGGCGGCCAGATGGGTCTAACACCTTGTCAGCGCGTTATTGACCTGGATTCAGGTCGGCGGGAGTATTGCGTGATGGAAGAGCGTCTTGCAAAACTGGAAGCGGTATCCGACAGCACCGTGTCAGCGGTCGCTGAATTGAGAGTTGACATGAATGATCGATTCAAGCTTGTTGAGGCGCAGTTGGTCGAACTGCGTAGGCAAAAAGCCGATACCGAACTTATTCAAAGCAAACTGGATGCGCAAGGACGCCAAATTGCAGAATTAAGGCAAGATATGGACCGTCGGTTTGCCGAGCAAGTTGACCAGACCAAAGAGCTACGGTCGGAACTGCGTACATTGACTCGCTGGATCGTCGGCAGCCAGATCACCGTGGTCCTGTTCCTGGTTGGCCTCTCGGCCAAACTCATCACGTTATCCTGAACCCGCCTCAAGCCAGCCGCACCAGCGGGTTGGCGATGATGTTGTCGATCTGGCGGATCGCCTCTTCGCAGGCGGCGGCGATGGCTTCGTCCTCGTTGTCGCGCACGAACTGCATGGTCGCGCCTTCGAACACTTCAATCCCGTCCACACCAGCCCGCTCGATGTCGCAGCTGGCGGTCCAGCGGCGGTCGGTGGTCGGCAGCGCCGTCGGCACGATTTCCCATCCTTTGTAGTGGATCTTGTCCATGATGCTCTCCTTGAGATGTAGCCAGACTATCATGAAGAGGCATCATCGCCGCGCACGGATGCGCGGCGATCACAGCAGGAAGATTACTCTTCGCCGGCGCCGATGGTGCGGCCGATAGGCTGCTCCATGTTCGCCAGGAACCAGGTCAGCGAAGTCATCACGGCGACGTGGCGCTTCAGCTCCAGCGGGTTCACCTTGTCCAGCGTGTCGGCTGGCGTGTGGTGGTAGTTGAAGTAGAAGCTCGAATCGACCAGCGGTTCGAACACCGGCACGCCGGCGCGCTCCATCGGGCCGGTATCGGCGGCGCCGGCGATGTCGCGGCGTTCGAAGATGCCGGCGCCGATCGGCGCCAGCGACTCTTTCAGCGGCGCGAAGTATTTCACCATCGGCGGCGTCACGCTGCCGACGACGCCGAACGGACGGCCGCCGCCGCTGTCGGACTCGATCGCGGCGAAGTGCTTGTTCAGCTTGTCCTTGTTGGCGTCGAAGTAGGCGCGGCCGCCACGGGTGCCGTTCTCCTCGTTCATCCAGGCGATCACGCGGATGGTGCGGCGCGGATGCAGGTCCAGTTTTTTCAGCGTCTCGATCACGCCCATCGCGCCGGTCACGCCGGTGCCGTCGTCGTGCGCGCCGGTGGCCAGGTCCCACGAATCGAGGTGGCCGGAGACGATCACCACTTCATCGGCCTTGTCGGTGCCCGGCCAGTCGGCGATCACGTTGAAGCTGTCCGCTTCCGGCAGGTTTTGCGGCGTCAGCGTCAGGTGCATCTTGACCGGGCCGCGTGCCAGCAGGCGGTCCAGCAGCATCGCGTCTTCGGTAGTGATGGCGGCGGCCGGAATGCGCGCGCCGTCAACCACGCCGGTGGCGCCGGTGTGCGGAATGCGGAAATTGGCGCCGCCGACCGAGCGCACCAGCGCTCCCGCCGCGCCCAGCTCCGCCGCCGTTTTCGGTCCCAGGAAGCGCGCGCCCGAACCGACGCCGTAGGCCGGACCGGCATGGCCGCGATCGGCCATCTCCTGGTCGAACGGCACGTCCAGCAGCACGATGCTGCCCTTGACCTGGGCCGCCTTCTCTTTCATCTCCTGCACGCTGTGCACCACCAGCACCGGCGCGGTCAGGCCGGCGGCGGGCGTCGCGCCCGAACCGCCCAGCGCCGTCAGCACGATCTTCTGCGAGATGCCGGCCGGACGGCCCGCGTAGTCGACCAGTTCCGCCGTCTCCGCGCCGCGCACCCAATGCGGCACCTTGACCGGCTGCAGCGTGACCTTGGCGCCCAGCTTGCGCATCGCCGCGGCCACCTGCTCCACCGCCGCCGCCGCACCCGCGGAGCCGGACAGGCGCGGGCCGACCAGATCGGTCAGGTCGGCCAGCCGTTCGTAGGTCCAGTCATCCTTCATCGCGCTGTCGCGGATTTGCGCCAGCGTCGCTGGATCGTTGGCCGGCGCGGCGATCACGCCGGCGCTCAGCAGGCAGGAGGCAAGCAAGGTAAGGGACAGCGGGGACTTGAAGACGGATTTCATGCGTTTCCTATAATGTGTAGGGGGAATTACAAGAGCGATCCAAACGATAACCCATCGTGAGGAACTTGTCATCAATGTTGATTTGTCATGGCCGTTGCACTACCATGAAAATTCAACTGCTTGAACAAACTGCCTTAAGGAAGCCATGCTCAAAGGTCAAATCTGCACCGTGCGCCACCTGCTGACCGCCGATCTGAACACCTTCATCGCGCTGGCCAACGACCTGCCCTCGCGCGGCGATTATTTTTCCAGCCACTTCAAATCGCCGGAGACGCTGCGCAAGGAGTTCGCGCAGAACGGTTTCGTCACCGACGACAGCGAACTGTTTGTCATCGAGGACAACGCGCACCACATCGTCGGCGTCATCACGCATTTCAAGAGCCGCACGTCGGTCGCGCGCGAACTTGGCTACCGGCTGTTCGATCCCAAGCTGTCCGGGCGCGGCTACGTCACCGAGGCCTGCCGCCTGCTGGTCGATTACTTGTTCAATGTGCACCAGTACCACCGGCTGGAACTGCTGTCCGCGCCGGAGAACGTGGCATCGATCCGCGTCGCGCAAAAATGCGGCTTCAGCCCCGAGGGCACGCTGCGCCAGAGCTTTTTCATCAACGGCAGATACCGGGACGTGCAGGTGTTCAGCCTGTTGCGCCCCGAGTGGGAAGCCTCGAAAGGCTAATTGTTACAAGCCATTACCAGAATGGCTGCTTTGTAAGCATGTGTATAAGGCGTGGCGCTTTTTTCCCGAACATTTATAGTGAAGTCACTGGCCAACGGATTAATTCCGATCCGGGCCGCAGCAAGGGGAAATACCATGTTGAACAAAAAATTTCTGGGTGTAGCGTTACTGGCCGCAGCAGCAGTATCGACGTCGGCCTTCGCAGGCGACCGTGATTTCAACACGGTGGCAGGTGCTGTGGTCGGCGCCGCGATCGGCAACAGCGCCGGTGGCCGCGATGGCGCGATCGTCGGCGGCCTGGTTGGCGCGGCCGTTGGCAACAGCATCAACACCAACGACCGTTATTACGACCGTGGCCGCGGTGGCCGCTACGTAGAGACCCGCGTGTACTCGCAGCCCGCACCGGTGTACTACGAATCGGCCCCGGTGTATTACGCACCGCCGCCACGCTACTACGCCCCGCCGCCACAAGTGGTGTATGTTGAGCCGCGCCCTTACTACCGCGAATATCGCCGCGACTACTACGGCGACCGCTGGGAACATCACCGTCACTACGGCCGCTAATCCCGGCACCATCGAAAAGCCCTTCCTTCGCGAGGGGCTTTTTTTTCGTCTCCCCCCGCTAGCACGCAGCATCGGCGCAAGCCTGGGGAAATCATGACGACAGCAGACGCAATCATCGCTTTGGAACTGGGCCACTATCGCCTGCGCGAGCAAATCGGCGGTTCGGCCTACGGTATCATCTGGCGCGCCGGCGGCCCGCACGCCACCCGCGACGTGGCGCTCAAGTTCATCAACCAGGAGCAAATGGCGCGCGCGCTGCCGGCCCAGCGCGAACGCTGGATCGCCAGCGCGAGCAATGAAATCGCTTTTTTACAGTCGCTGGAGCCATGGGACGAGCGTCACATCGTGCGCCTGCTCGACAGCGGCTGGCACGAAGGCCTGCCTGTGCTGGCGCTGGAACTGATGGCGACGGACCTGGGCAAGCACATGGTCGCGCTGAAAAGTCGTGGCGAGGCGGTTCCGCTGCCGCGGGTGCTGGGGTGGATAGCCCAGATCAATCAGGCGCTGGCCAAGGTGCATCAATACGGCTGGCGCTACCTCGACCTGAAACCTGCCAACGTGCTGCTGGACCGGCATCTGAATGCCGTCAAGCTGGCCGATTTCGGCACCAACCGCCAGCTGGGCAGCCTGCAGGCGCATTCGTATGCAGGCACCGCCAACTGGCAGGCGCCGGAGCAGTTCTTCCCTGTGGACGGCGGCGGGTATGCCACCGGCGCCCGCAGCGACTATTTTTCGCTGGGGGCGATGTTTTATTTCCTGGTCACCGGCGGACTGCCGCTGCGGTTCTGCAGCGATTGCGGGCAGGCCTACCGTGAGCATCACACCGCCGGCGCGGACCTGCTGCGCCAGATGCATGGCGGAGCGATACCTGCTGCGCTGCAGGCGGAGGAGGAAGCGCGATTCGCCGCCGCCATTCCCGTATCCATGCGCGACGCGGCACTGGAGTTGCTGCAAACGTTGCTGCATATCGATCCGGCCCAGCGTCCGCGCCATGCGATCCAGATCAGCCGCATGCTCAATGCGATACAGGGCGTCAAGCCTGTGCGCGGCACTTTCGGTACCGCAGATCCTGTTCTTAACATGAACCGTCCGACCGCCGAAAACGGCTGGCGCGGCATACAGGGGGCATGATGGCGATCTCGCTGCGTTTTTCGTCCAATACCGCGCGCGCTACGCCGCAGGCCCGGCGGACGCCCTTCTCCGTGGCAGATATCCTCGCCTCACTGAGCGATGCCGCTGCACGCAACGCGGGCCTGGCGGCCACCATCGCGATACTGGCGGCGCTGTGCGGCTTGCAGGCGCTGGCCTTGCTGCACGCTCCCGAGGCCTGGCTGCCGGCCGCCATCACCGTCAAACTGGCGCCTGGCGAAAGCATCGTGCTGGGCCAGCACGAACTGGCGGCGCCGCAAGCGGACCGCAATCACCTGTCGTTGCGGCGCGACGCACAGGACGGTTGGATGCTGCGCAACCTGAGCGCGTCGCGCCAGGTCGTCTTGATGCGCGACGCCGGCGAGCAGCGCATGGGCAGCGTGCCTCTGCAGGCGGGGCAACGCTTCCAGATCGACAGCGCGCTGTTCGACGTGCAGGCCGCAGATGCCGGCAGCGTCACCTTTTCCCGCGACGGCCACGAATGGCGCTACGACGGCGCCGTGCTGTACCGCGACGGACGCCAACAGGCCAACTGCCCGCAGTCGCATGTGGCGTCGAAGATGCTGTCGTTCTGGAACCGCTACGCACCAGGCGTGTTGACGATTTCTCGTCCGCTGTCCTTTGGCGGCAATCTGTATTGCGATAATCGGCTTGGCCTGGTCCAGGTCACGCCGGGCGCCGCGCAACTGGCGCGCAGCAATGGACGCTTGCAGCTCTCGGCCGGCAATCCGGATGGCGATCGCGCTGCGGTGCTGGTGCTGAACGGCGGCGTGCAAAGCGATCTGCGCAAACAGGAGGCTGCGCTGGCCGGTGTGAATGCGATCGTGGTCGGCCACACGCGCTTTCAGCTCAACGCCGACGCCGATCGGCTCACATTGAAGCCAAGCCGCCACATCAAGCTGTTCGGTGGGCCGGAATTGAAACTGCCGGAGCAAGTCAGCTGGCAATGGCAGCAGCGCGCATTGTGGGACGATGGCCATGCGAAGGCGGTCTGGATCGGACTTGCAACCAGCATTGCCTGCATCGCCGCCGGCCTCGCGTGGACCGCCGTGCGAGTGCGGGGCGGAGCGGCGAACCTTGGCATGCTGCCAGCCGCCGGCTGCGTGCTGGCCACCGGCGTCATCGCGCTGATCTCGCAGCGCGCCGGTTACGCGCCCAGCGCCGCCAGTTCGCTGCTGCTGGCCGCCTGCTCGCTGCTGCTGTGGCTTGCACTTCCCGGCCGCCTGACATTGCTGGCCGCCGCCAGCGTCGTGCTGCTGGCGGCTGGCCTGCTGGCGCAGCTGGAGCTCGGCCTCGGCGCGCCGGAATCGTCCTGGCTGCGCTACTACCAGAAAAGCGCGGCGCTGCTGGCCATCGGTCTCGGCCTCGGCGCCATGCTGCGCCTCTGGGCACTACGCCAGGCGGCGCGCGGAACGCACCTGCGGCAACGCAGCATCGAATGGATGCTCGCCGCATTCGCCACCGTGGCGCTGGCCGCGCTGGCCGCACAGGTACTATGGGGCGACGAAACCGGCGTCTTCGACCTGCAGCCGGTCGAACTGGCCAAGCTGGCCCTGACCGCCCTCACCGCCCACTGCCTCGCGCTGCGCTTCAACTGGCACAGCGGGCCGCAGCGCCTGGCGGAACAAGGCGCGCGCTGGCTGCAGCTGATCGCCCCCGCGCTGCTGTTTGTCGCCCTGCTCGGCCTGTCGCTGGTGCAGGTGGACGACTTCTCGCCGCTGATCCTGCTGCTGGTCTGGAGCACCGTCATGGCCTTTGCCTACGCCGTCGCCGCCCGCAACCACAAATTGGCCGCAGCGCTGATCGTCATGGCGCTGACGGCGGCGGGCGCCATCGTCTACCTGCGCTGCGTCGGCACGGACGACCTGATACGCTGGGGTTTCTACGCCGACCGCTTCCTGGTCTGGCTCAATCCCGCCGAGCACCCGCACACCGGACAACAGCTGCTGCTGGGCGCCCGCGCCATTGCGGACGGCGGCTGGCTGGGCGCCGACCACTGGATGGGATTGCGCTCGCTGGGCATGTCGGCCGGCAGCGCGGTGCACATCCCCGCCGTGCAGGACGACTTCGCGGCCTCGTTCTTCCTCAACCGCCACGGGCTGGCCGGCGGACTGCTGCTGTGGGTGGCGCAAGCCGCCTTCCTGGCCGGCATCGTCGTCAGCGCAGCCCGCGCCTACAAGGCCGGCGCCGGCGCGGGCGGCTTCCGCCACGCATGGTCAGGCCGCTTCCGCTACTTCATGCTGTGCGGTGGCGGCGCCTTCGTGCTGGGCCATTTCCTGCTGTCCTGGGGCACCAACCTGGCGATCTTCCCCATCATGGGCCAGCCCATGAGTTTCCTGTCCGCCGGCGGCAGCCATTTGCTGTTTTTCCTTTGCCCCCTGCTAGCGTTTAGTGCCATCAGCGCGCCATCTTTAGAAGGAGAATGAATCATGCCGATCTATGTTCAACACCAGGTTTTGGGCCGCATCCCCGACGTTTTCAACGCGGAAGCGATCTGGCAGGCGCCGGGCCTGGCGCTGTTTTCGCGCCGCCCGCTGCTGCGCGACCTGCTGGAGCGCAGCCCGCGCGAACACAAAGGCCGCGCCGCCACGCGCTGCTTCTCCCATGTCACGCTGATGCTGCCGCAAGAAGAAGTCGACGACGACTACCACCTCACGCGCGGCGCACGCGCCCGCGACCTGGCGCAAACGCTGACGGCGCTGCACCAGAAGGACTTCGGCGACCTGCTCGGCGGCGACCAGGTGCGCTATGACGTGGTCGGCACATCGTCGCTGGCGCCGGGCGAAATCGAGGTCAAGTTCGGTCATGCGGTGTACCTGCCCGCCGCAGATGAAAAGATCCTGTACAACGTCAGCGTGTCGCGCGACAGCGCCATCTGGCATCCGGTCTGCCCGATTTACCCCAACCAGCGCCTGGCCCTGATCGGCGGCGAAGGCGGCGAAGCCAGCTTCGTCGCCAGCGGCTGGCCGTTCGGTCCGGACGGCGCCATCCTGGTCATCAACGACGGTCCGGATGCGCCGCCGGTGGTGCAGATGCGCCCGAAAGACGCCTACGATTGCCGCTTCGATCCGCGCAGCGGCTGCTACACCATCAAGTCCACGCGAGAAGTACCCGGCGGCAGTCCGCGCCTGCTGCTCAAGATCGCCCGCACAGCCGCTGCCGCCGCCACGCCGCCGGCGCATGCCGCAGCCGGTGATACGATCAGCATTCCGGCCGCCGGCACCACGCGCGACGCCGCCCGTTCCGCCAAACCGGCGGTCTGGCAGAGCCGCATCGACGGCGCTCCGCTGGACCAGACCGCAGTCCCCGTCAGCCACAAGCCGGCGAACAAGCCGGGCCAAAACTTCGGCGAGAGCGACGCCACCTACGCCCCGGTGTCGCAGCAGCGCGTCAGCCTGGTGGCGCTGGCGTTGCCGCGCTTGAGCCGTTACCGCGACACCGGCGCGCAATCGCTGGAGCTGCCGTTCAACCGCTCGCTGGCGCTGTCCGCCGAGGGCACGCCGGTGATCAGCTTCATCGTCGATGCAGCCGACGAGCTGTACGCCTGCACCGCCGACGGCCGCCAGCGCATAGGCGCCCCGGCCACCTTCACACCGGTGGATTCGCATGCGATCCGGCTGCTGCCCGCCGCGCCGCAAATGGCGGACCGCTATCGCGCCGTGGTCTGCCTTGCGCGGCCGGTCGGCGCCGTCGTCGCCAACGGCGCGCGCTTTACCTTCGGCCGCAATTCGCCGATGCTGGCCGCGCTGCGCCTGCTCGATTCGCCGGCCTTCATGAAGCGCGCCGACGGCCCCAACACCGCCAGCGCGGACCGCATCGGCCTGTCGCGCAACGCGTTCAGCTTCGAGACGTCGGCCAAGGGCTACAAGATCGGCCGGCTCAGCGCCACGCAGGCCTTGTACCACCTCGACGACAAGCTGGAATTCGTCGCCAGCATCGGCGACGCCAGCACGGATGTGCCGTATCTGCTGCCGCATGGCCATCACCTGGTGGCCGGCCACTACGTGCTGCGCTTCGACGCGTAAGCACACGGGGAGCCTGCATGGAAACGGCTAAACTCTACGCGGTGGGCGCGTTCGCGGCGGGACTGGTGATCACGCTGTTCCTGGCCGCCTACCTGACGCCGCGCCAGTGGTGGCGCCGTCCCAATGCCCGCGCATTGCTGATCATGGTGGTCGGCGCATGGGGCTTCGGCAGCCTGATTTTGTACGCGGCGCACGGCAGGGCTGCAACCGGACCTGCACCGCTCCCCGGCGCGACCGAACCCGCCACTGCCGCCACTGCTACGATCGCAGCGGCGGCGCGCGACGCCGGCGAGCCGCTCATCGCCGGCAAGCCGTTCGCCGTCCACCGCGACCTGAACCTGCGTACCGCGGCCGGCGTGCATGCGGCGCGGCTGGTCATCGTGCCGGCCGGCTCCGTCGTCACGCCGACCGGCGAACAGCGCGGCGACTGGTGGCAAATCAAGGCCAGCGTGGCCGGGCGCGAAAGCACCGGCTGGGTCAGCAGCCTGTGGCTGCGCCGGAGCGGTGAATGACGCCGGCTCGCACTGCTCCGCATTCTCCCGCCGCCAGCCTGTTTTCGGCTAAGCTGTGGCCTTTCGCATCCCGCGTCACGACGCCAGCACCGATGACAAGAATTACCGATCCGCTCGACTTCGGCCCCGGCCTCGACATCGCCGCCCGCAGCAGCGCCAGCATCAGCAAGCTGCAGGTGCCGGAAAACCAGGACAACCTGCTCGTCATCGATGCCGCCGGCCGCGCCGTCTTCCTGCACAACCAGGTGCCGCACAGCGTGCAGTTGACCGACTGGCCGCGCGGCCACGTGCGCCTGGCCGTGATGGACGGCATGGGCGGCCACGGCCACGGCCGCGAAGCCGCCGAAGCCGTCGCCGCCGGCCTGCTGCTGATTCCCGCCTGCGGCACTCAGCAAGACCTCGACAGCCGCCTCGACGACCTGCATCGCCGCCTGCAAAGCCAGTTCCGCCAGCACGGCGACAACGACAGCTTCCGTCGTCCCGGCACCACGCTGACGCTGCTGGAAATTCCGCCCGGCGCCGCGCCCATGCTGTACCACGCCGGCGACTCGCGGCTGTATGAGATCACCGCCGACGGCGCGCGGCCGCTGACGGTCGACCACGTGCCTGCCACATCCTTCGCCATGCACGGCCTGCTCGGCGAGCAGGAATGGTGGCAGCAGGTGCACGGCGAGCACCGTTCGCAGATCTCGCAGGCCTACATCCTCGGCAACGCCTTCGCCAATCCGCAAGTGCTCGACAATGAACTGCTGCCGCTCGGCCCGGCCAACCTGCCGCCCTTCCTGCGCCAGCTGGCCGACCGCCGCGCGCTGACGCTGCGCCCGGACGCCACCTACCTGCTCGCCACCGACGGCTTCTGGTCCTGCGGCCGGCCGCTGGAATGGATCGCGCGCTGGCCGGCGCTGCTGGCCCAACCCGGCCATTCCGCCGGCACCGGCATGGACGCGTTGTTCAATGATTACGCCGACCATCCGCCACCCCAGCTCCACATCGACAATCTCAGCGCCATCGTGCTGCGCTGTGCGTCGCCGGCCGCCGCGCCACACGATGACAACGTTGACGAAACGGCACTACCCACCGCATCAATACCGTCGCATTTTTGACGCGGCGCGCCGACCGGGTGTTGCGTCGATCACGCAGTGCCCGCCATCGGCCGGAAATAAGTCAAACAGATGTACGTTTGATTGCCAAACAGAGTGTAAACCGCATAAACTGACGGGTATCCCATCGGTCGGTTAGCCATGAAAAAATGCAGTAATGCCCAGCACCCGCATTGCACCTATTGGGTCATGCCAGGAGCGCAAGCTTGTGAAGGCGGTCACGCCCAAGCAGAGCCCTCCAGCTATGACCTGCTGAGTGCCGTGCGCCGCACCCGTTCCGGCCAGCCCGGCACGGTGCTCGATGCCAGCCCTGCTGCTTCAACCAACCTCGCACCGTCAACCTACGCCCGCCCGCTGCAACGGGCCCAGTCCGAGCGTCCGCAACTGCACATCAGCGGCTTCGACCCGCGCGCCGCCGGAGGCCGCCAGACGCTGAAGATGGAATTGCGCGGCATGCCGGAAGCCTGCGCGCCCCAGCTCACGCTGCAACTGCAATCGGACCTGATCCCCAACGGCGCGGCGCGCCAGCACTTCGTGCGCGCCACCAATGGCGAATGGCGGCCGGTGTTCGTCGAGTTTTCGTCGCGCGGCAAGGAGCACGGCCAATACCAGATCAGCATTGAGCTGCTTAGCCAGCATGCCGAACTGGCGTCGCGCAAATGGGTGTGCACCTTCGTCATCCTGGTGCCGCGCCTGGATGCGACGCTGACCGAAATCCACCGCATCTTCCTCAGCACCCACAAGAACGTGCGCGTGATGGCCGATGACGCCTCGATCGCCCGCGTCAGCGCGCAAGGCGGCGACAGCCTCGACATCGACGTCACCGCCCGCAACGCCGGCATCGCGCACCTGGACCTGAACGCCCCGGCCGGCAAGGTCGACCTGGGCTTCTCTACCATCGCCTGGGATGAGGATCTGATCGAGATCGACATGCCGGTCGGCGCCGCCATGCATCCGCACCCAAGCCGCGCGGCCTGCCTGGTCAACGCCGCGCCGGAAGCCGGCGCCCAGCGCCAGATCCGCCTGTTCGCGATGGAAGAATGTGTGCTGGGCCGCTTCGAGCTGGTCGATCCGGAATCGGACGTGCTGCTGACCCACTACAGCGCCGACGGCCAGGACACCAACGGCCTCACGCGCCGCCTGTCCGGCCGCCACGCGGTGATACGCCGCTCGGGCCAGGGCTTTGAAATCGAAGACGTGTCGCGCTACGGCACGCTGCTGGACGGCGTCTGGCCGGGCAAGCACAAGCCGACCGCGCTGCGCCTCGGCATGCGCATCGAACTCAGTGCCAGCATCAAGGGCATCGTGGTGCTGTCGGTGTCGGCCATCATGCCGCACGGCGTGATCCTGCACCGCGTCGACCACGGCGCCAACGCCGAATGCTTCTACCTGCTGATGCCGGAAACGCATCCGGGTTATCCGCTCAAGCAGTTTGCCGCCGCGCCGCACGCGGCCGCGCTGCCGCTGCTGCTGCATCGCGACGGCGGCTTCTGGCACCTGGATCAGTTGACCGGCAAGGAAACCGCGCTGGCGCCGGCCACGCCGCTCGATAAGCTGAGCCGCATCCCCCGTCACAACCGCTTCGCCAGCGATCCATATCCGGAACACTGGATCATCCGCACCGGCGCCACCGACTTGCATAGCACGCTGGCTGCCAACGCCATGTCCACCGCTTAAAATAATTGTAAATTTTATATTTTTTGTGTTGCCTCGTGATAATATCGTCAACATTATCACAACCAGACAGGCATCACCGTGCGCGCACCAAGCCGTCTTCATACCCGCCGCTGGGAGCGCATCGCGCTGGCGGCACTGATCCTGCTGCTGGCGGGCCTGCCGCTCGCGGTGTGGCTCGACATGCAGAATATCGCCGCCGCGCGCCTGCGCAGCCAGGCGGTCGACCTGAACTCCATGATCGCCAGCATACGCGGCTACTACAGCAGCGCCGTAGTCGGGCGCGTTCTCGGCAACCACGGCAAGGACACGCAGGTCATCCATAACTACGAGACGGTGCCCGGCGCGATTCCCATCCCCGCCACGCTGTCGCTGGAACTGGGCCGCGTCATCGCCGACCGGCAGTCCAACGTCAGCTACCGCTTCATCTCGGACTTTCCATTCCGTGGCCGCGCACCGCACGCGCTCGACGAATTCGAAAAGAACTCGCTGACGGCATTGCGCGCGCGTCCGGACCAGCCCCCCATCATACTGGCCAGTTCCAGCGGCAGCGACACGCGCGTGCGCCTGGTGGCGCCGGTGCTGATGAGCGCAGCCTGCGTTCAGTGTCACAACAACCACCCGGACAGCATGAAAAAGGACTGGAAGATCGGCGACGTGCGCGGCCTGCAGGAAGTGACGATACACGACGAGGTCAGCACCAGCCTGTGGTCCTTCAAATACAGCCTGGCCTACTTCCTGTTCGCGGCGGCCACCGGGCTGGGCTTCATCCTGCTGCAACGACGCCAGAACGCCGTGATCCGGCGCATGAATGCCGACCTGGCCGGCGCCAACGACTTCCTGGCCGCCGTGTCGATGAAGATCTCGCACTACCTGTCGCCGCAAATCTACAAGAGCATCTTCAGCGGCGAGATGGACGTGGCGCTGAACACGCAGCGCAAGAAACTGACCATCTTCTTCTCCGACATCAAGGACTTCACCGAACTGACCGAATCACTGCAACCGGAAGCGCTGACGGAACTGATCAACGAATATTTCACCGCCATGTCGACCATCGCCATCCGCCACGGAGGCACCATCGACAAGTTCATCGGCGACGCCATCCTGGTGTTCTTCGGCGACCCTGAAACCAGGGGGACGGCGGAGGACGCGCGTAACTGCCTGCGCATGGCGATCGAAATGCAGCATGCGCTGGCCAAGCTCAACGTCCAATGGCGCAAGCTGGGCGTGGAAGCGCCGTTCCGCGTGCGCATGGGCGTCAACACGGGCTTCTGCAATGTGGGCAATTTCGGCAGCAACGACCGCATGGACTATACGATCCTCGGAGCGGAAGCAAACCTGGCGGCGCGGCTGCAATCGATCGCGCCGGCCGGAGGCATCGTCGTCAGCTACGAAACCTATGCGCTGGTGCGCGACATCGTGGCCGGCCACGCGCTGGCGCCGGTCAGCATGAAGGGCATCGCGCGCGAGGTGGTGCCTTACGCGATCGACGGCATGCTCGACGAAGACGGCAGCACGCTGCAGGTGTTCAGCGAGCATAGCGACGGCCTGGACCTGTATCTGGACATGGGCCGCATCGATGCGGACGCCGCCAAGAACCTGCGCGGCGTGCTGCGCCAGGCGATTACGGCACTCGACCGGCAGGAGAAGGCTCCCGCCGATTCGACGCAGGACGCTTCCGTCTAGCGCCTGGCGTCAGGCCAGCGGTTTTTTGGCCGGCAGCGGAATGAACTCGGTCTCGCCCGGCACCTTGTCGAAGCGCTGCGCTTCCCAATCCTCGCCGGCCTTGACAATGCGTTCCTTGCTCGACGAGACGAAGTTCCACGACATGAAGCGGTGGCCGTCCAGCGGCTCGCCGCCGATCACCACGAACTGCGCATCCGAATCGGCCTTGACCAGCTGCGTGCTGGCCGTATCGAGCAAGGCCATGGTGTGCAGCGCCAGCGGCGTGCCGTCGATCGCCAGTTCGCCGCTGATCGGATAGATCGCCGCTTCGGCCGGCAGGCTGCTCAGGGCCAGCTCGTGGCCAGCTTTCAGCGTCACGTCCAGGTACAAGGTCTGGCTGTAGGTCTTGACCGGCGAGGTCTTGCCGAAGGCCGCGCCGACCAGCACCCGTACGCGCGCGCCGTCGACGTTGAACTCCGGAATATCGCCGGCCGGCGTGTGGCAGAAGCCCGGTTCATCCTCTTCATGCGCCAGCGGCAGCGCGGCCCACAGCTGCAGCCCGTGCGTGCGGTGCGGCTTGCCGACCAGGTCCTTCGGCGTACGCTCGGAATGGACGATGCCGCGGCCGGCGGTCATCCAGTTGATCGCGCCCGGCTCGATGCGCTGCACCGAACCGATGCTGTCACGGTGATCCATCGCGCCCTCGAACAGGTAGGTCACGGTGGACAGGCCGATGTGCGGATGCGGACGCACGTCGTGGTCGGCGTCCAGCGGCACGTCGACCGGACCGAAATGATCGAAGAAGATGAACGGGCCCACCGCCTGCTTGACGGAAGACGGCAGGTAGCGGCGCACGACAAAGCCGCCGCCCAGATCTTTTTCATGGCCCTTGAGCAGATTCGAAATCGTCATGATCTTATCCCAGCACGGTGGTGACTTCGGTGGTCACGGAAGTCATCAGTTTGTGGATCGGACATTTCTGCGCGGCCGCCAGCAGTTCCGCGCGCTGAGTCTCGGACAGGTCGCCGGTCAGGTGCAGCGTCGCGGCCAGGCGGTAGGTGCCCTGGCGCTCTTCGCTGGCGTCGCGTTCCATGCTCACTTCCACGTGCTCCAGCGGGATGTTCTTGCGCTTGGCGTACCAGACCACGGTCAGGGCCTTGCAGGCGCTCAGCGCCGCATCGTACAGGTCATGCGGCGAAGGACCCGCATCGCTGCCGCCCTCCTCGACTGAACCATCGGTCGACAGGATGTGGTTGCGCACATGGACTATGTGGCGCATCGGCAGCGACTGGTCGCGCAGTACTTTGATAGTCATACAGTGTTCCTCGAAAGCGGTATTGTCAAAACCGTCAATTTACACCGTTTGGCCGGGTTGCGCCTCCCCCAAATGCCTGCAATCGCTCTACAGGCCGTTCACCAGCACCATCGAAAAGTCGGAGCCGCCCTGCCGCAGTTTCTTCAGCGGCGCGTGCGCCGGATCGTCGTACCAGGCTTGGGCGTGTTCCATCGACGGGAACTCGACGATGATCTGCGTCTCAGGCACCGCCGGCGCGCCCTCCAGGACTACCGGCGCGGCCTTGGCCAATGGCTTGCCGCCGTGTTTTTGCGCCAGCGCCGGCATGTGTGCGCTGTATTCCGCCACCCAATCCGAGTTGCGCAGGGTGAGCGATCCGATTGCATATGCTGCCATGATGACCTCCTTGCTGTTGAATGAGGCTCCAGTATTATTCAAAGCATTCGAGGCATAAATGAGCTAACATTTCGCATACTCATAACTTTTAATTCCGAATATGAGCGACAAACTCCGCAGCATGCAGGTGTTCGTGGCGGCCGCCACGGCGCCCAGCTTCGCCGCCGCCGCGCAAACGCTGGACATGTCGTCGGTCATGGTCGGCAAGCATGTGCAGGCGCTGGAGCGGGAACTTGGAGCGCGCCTGATCGAGCGCACCACGCGCAGGCAGTCGCTGACCGAAATCGGCGCGGTCTACCTGGAGCGCTGCCGCGACGTGCTGGCCGGCGTGGAGGCGGCCGACCGCGTGGCCGAGCATCTGCGCGCGGAACCGCAGGGCAGCCTGCGCATCTCGGCGCCCGCCACCTACGGCGAGCACCGGCTGGCGCCCGTCATCGGCGCCTACGCGGCCTTGTACCCGCAGGTGAAGATCGATCTGGTGCTGAGCAACCGGGTGGTCGACATGGTGGAGGAAGGCGTCGACGTGGCGATCCGTTCAGGCCCGCTGGCCGACACGGGCCTGATCGCGCGCGCCCTGAAACCGGGCCATGTGCTGGTTGCCGCCAGCCCCGAGTATCTGCGGCGGCGCGGCACGCCTGCGCATCCAGCGGAACTGGCCGGCCACAACTGCCTGGCGTTTGCGGGAGCCAGCACGACCTGGCGCTTCCGGCGCGGCGACGAACAAGTGGAGGTAATGGCACAGGGCTCCCTCGTCAGCAACACCGGCGCCTCGCTGGTGACGGCGGCCATCGCCGGCATGGGCGTGGTGGCGCAGGCCGATCTGCTGATGGAACCTGCGCTGGAAAAGGGAACGCTGGTGCGGCTGCTGGCCGGATGGGAACTGCCGTCGCGGCCTTTGCACATCGTGCGGCGGCCGGAGTCCAGGCCCAGCGCCAAGGTCCGCAGCTTCGTGGACTTCGCGCTGGAGCGGCTGGGCTGATTACACGACTTTTTTAACGAACTCGGTTTTCAGGCTCATCGCGCCGAAGCCGTCGATCTTGCAGTCGATATCGTGGTCGCTGTCGACCAGGCGGATGTTCTTGACCTTGGTGCCGACTTTGACGGTACCGCCGCCGCCCTTCAGTTTCAGGTCCTTGATGACGGTGACGGTGTCGCCGTCCTGCAGGATGTTGCCGACGGAATCCTTGTAGACACGGGCGCCCTCTTCGGCGGCCTCGCCCGCGGCGGCACTCCATTCGTGCGCGCATTCCGGGCAAACCAGCTGGGCTCCGTCTTCGTAGGTGAATTCGGAATTACATTTCGGGCATGGTGGCAAGGCGCTCATCGTTTTGATCCAGGTATTAAAAAGAAGGCGAAAGTATACTCTATACGAGCTTGCGCGCCACCCGGAAGCCGACGATGTCGTTGGCCAGCACTGCGGAAAAGCCGTTTCGCACCGCGGAGCGCAGGTAACGCGGGTTGTACAGCCACGAGCCGCCGCGCAGGATGCGCCGCACCGGATCGCCGCCCTCTTCCCATGCGCTGCCGTCCGCAGGCGCACCGGCGTAGTTATCGTGCACCACGTCCTGCGTCCATTCCCACACGTTGCCGTGCATGTCGAACAAGCCCCATGGATTGGGCTGGAAGATGCCGGCCTTGTTGGTGCCTTGCAGATAAGTGCCGCGACGGCTGCCGTTGTAGGTGTAGTTGCCGTCGTAGTTGGCCTGCTCGGTGGAGATGGTGTCGCCGAAGCTGAATGCCGTCTTGGTGCCGGCGCGGCAGGCGTATTCCCATTCCGATTCGGACGGCAGGCGATACAGCTGGCCGGTCATTTCCGACAACCAGCGCAGGTACTGCTGCGCGTCCATCCAGCTGACGCCGACCACGGGATGCTCGTCGTTCTGCGCAAAGCCCGGAGCGCGCCAGTCGGTATCGGACTGCGATTCCCAGCCGGTCGCGCGCACGAACTGGCGCCACTGTCCGACCGTGACCGGGAAACGGCCCATGGCAAATGGATGTTCGATGCCCACCCAGTGCTGCGGCATTTCGCGGTCCAGCCAGTTTTTCTGCGCGCCGGCCTTGATCGCCAGCGCCTGTTCGTGTTCGTGGGAGCCCATCTGGAAACGGCCAGTCGGGATCAGCACCAGGTCGGGACCGACACCGGTGCCGTCGACGAAGCGGTCGCGCAGTATGCCTTTCGGATCGGCCACCGGGCTGCCCGGCGTCGGCATCAGCGCCGCCAGTTCGGCCGCGTTGCGCTCCGCCTGCTGCTTGCGGTGGCGCTCCTGCTCGGCGCGATACGCAGCTTCGGCCTTCAGCTGCGCGGCCTTGCGCTGCTGCTCTTCCTGTTCGTCGCGGGCCTTCTTGGCATCGGCATCGCGCCGCGCCTGCAGTTGCTCGCGCAAGGCCTGCTTGCGCGCCAGCGCGGCGGCTTCGGCTTCGGCGCGCTGCTTGGCTTCCATCGCGCGGCGCTGCTGATCGAGCCTGGCCTTTTCCGCCGCCGCTTCCGCCTGGCGGCGCGCCGCCAGTTCGGCGGCCATCGCCTGCCGCTTCAGTTCCGCGACGCGCGCCTGCTCGGCCTGGGCGGCCTTGGCGGCGGCCTGCGACGCCTGTTCCTTCAGCTGCTGCTCCTGCTGCGCCTTTTTCTGCTGCTCACGTTCCTGCGCCTGCCTTGTCTGCGCGGCCAGTTCCTCCTCACTTGGTCCGGCGGCCCGATGCAACTCGGCCAGCAGTTCGTTCACCGAGACGGGACGGCGCTCCTGCGCGTAGGCGAAGCCGTTTTGCAGCACCTTCCATTGGGCCGGATTCAAACCCTGCGGAGGCGATGGATGGAAGTCGGCCGGACGCATGTCGTCGAACGGCATGCGCCCTTCAAGCAGCTGATAGATCATCACCGCGACAGCGTAGACGTCGAGCTTGGGCGACGGCTGGCGCTGATGCGTGCCCGCCTCCGGCGTCCGGTAACCGACGGTGCCCGCATTCGGCGTCTGCAAACCGAGACTGCTGCCGGCGCTGCGCGCGCGCGAAGCGATGCCGAAATCGAGCAGCTTGATTTCGCCGCGCTGGGTCAGGAACACGTTGCCTGGCTTGAGGTCTCGGTGAACCAGCTTGTGCTTGTCCCACGCATATTGCAGCGCATCGCCCACCGGCGACAGCAAGCGGTAGACCGCCTCCAGCGGCAGCGGGCCTTGCGCGGCCAGGTAGGCGTCGAGGTCCTGGCCTTCCAGATATTCCATGATGATGAAATAGCTGGACGTGGCCGGGTCCTGCGCCCATTCATAAACGCGGACGATGTTTTCATGCGCCAGCTTGCGCGCCTGCGTCGCTTCCTCGATCAGCAGCTTGGCGTGGGTGGCGCTTTGGGTCAGTTGCGGCGGCAGGATCTTCAGCGCCACCATTTCGCTGTGGCCCAGTTCCGCGTGCGTGGCGAGGTCGGTCGCCTGCCACACCTGGCCCATGCCGCCCATGCCGATCAGGCGCTCCAGCCGGTAGCGGCGGTTCTGCGGGCCGATCTCCTGGCCGGACATCAATCCCAGTTCGGTGCCCTGCCGCACCTGCAACGGCGAGGCCGTGACGCTGCCGCCCGGCGGCGCGTACTCCGCATCCAGGATGGCGTTCTTGCGACGGTCGAACTCCTGCAGGCTAAGCAGACCGTCATCATGTAAGGCCCGCAATTCGCGGATCTTGTCTCTTGCTGTTTGCATCATTAAACGAAGTGTAACCGTTCCTGCCAAAAGCTGTTTAACCTAAAGGTACGCCGCATTCGGCGCAGAATTTGTCGTACGGATGGCCGGGCCGCGTCGGATGGCCGTTGGCGCAGTAGCGGACCGGCACCGGTGCGGGCGGCGGTACGGAGCCTGCCTGGGCCACGCCCACGCCCAACTGGCTCTGCGTGGTCAGCGCACTGGCGCTGGCCGCGTTCTGCAGATTGAGCAGATCGAGCTGGTGGCGGCGGTCCTTGTCCATTTCCACGTCGCGATGGCCGCGCTCCTCCAGCACCCGCTCGTGCGCAAGGCGTGCCGCTTCGGCCGGCGTCACGCCATGTTCGGCAGCCACCACCTGCGCCAGCGCCTGGATCTGCTCCGGCGTCATACCGCCCTGGATCTGCAACTTCATTATCTGCGTCAGCGCTTCGGCATTCGGTGCGGCGGCGGTGGCTACTTTGGCGCTGTCGCTCAAGCGGCCGATGGTTTCAATGCGCGTGATTTCATGCGACTGCTGCGCCAACAGCACGTCGTACTCGCCTCTCCAGCGGGCGGCCTTCTCCTCGCGCTCGTGCTCCAGTTTTTTCAGTTCATGCTGCCAGGCGGCCTCCTGCTCTTTTTGCTTGAGGATCTGGCGCTGTTCCTCGACTTCGAGCTGGTCCAGCATGGCCTGTTTGTTCTGCGCCTGGTTCTGGCGCGCGTGGATGCCATCCGCTTCGATGGTGCGCAACAGCTTTTCGTACTGGGCGACTGCATCCGCCTGGGCGCCGGAGCGCTTCAAGTCCTCGATCTTCTGGCTGATCTCGGCCACTTGCACGGCGTTGGCCGCGTCCTTGACGGCATCGCCGCGCAGCAGTTCGCGCTGGCGCGCCAGTTGCAGCTGGTCTTCCCACTCCTGCACCCGCTCCGCCTCGCGGCGGCGGGCGGCGCTGGCCAAGGTCAGCCCCTGGATGCGCGTGTTGTGCGCCTCGGCCTCGATCTGCAGCTCGCGCTCTTTCTCGGCCTTTTCGCGCTCGCGCAAGGCCAGCAGCTCGTTGCGGCGGTGCGATTCGTCTTCGATCAGCAGCGCCTGCGCGATCTGGTTTTCAATCGCCTGCTGGCGCAGCTGGTGCGACAACCGCTGTTGCGCCAACTGGCGCTGCTCGGCGGCGGTCTGCTGCAGCACTTCCAGTTCGGTGCGCATCTTGATCTGGGCCAGGTGGCGCACATGCTCCCAGTCGGCCTGCTCACCGGCGCGGTGGGACTTGTTCTTCGCCAGCTCATGTTCCAGATCGGCCAGGACGGTCCCAGCGCCTTTGTCCAGCGCGACCTTGCGGGTCTTCGATTCCATCACGCGGCTGTAGAGGTCCATCTCGCGCGCGCGCAGCGCCTGTATGCGCTCGGATTCCTTCAGCGTCAGCTCGGCCTTGTTGACGCTGGCGTCCTGGCGCAGTTCGGCGCGACGCAGCTCGGAACGCATCTTCTGCTCTTCGCGCCAGATGGCCTGCCATTCCTCTTCGTCGTAGATCTGATCCAGCTGCTTGACGTGTTCCAGCTGTACGTGACGCTCGTCCGCCACCAGCCACAGGGTGCCGATGCGTTCGCGATTGTGGTCGAACTTATCGTGGCGCAGCGCCGCGGTTTCCACGCGGTCGACGGCCAGGCCGTAGCTGGCCAGGCGCAGTTTAAGCGCGGCCTGCAGGCGTTCGTCCAGTTGCAAGCGCAGGTCCGCGTTGTGCGCCATGTCGCGCATCGAACGGCCGCCGACGAATTCGGCCGCCAGCTGGCGCACCGACGGTTCCAGCAGATCGTGCAGATGCAGCGTGCTGACCGTACCCGGCACGGTCATGAAATGCTGGGCGAACGCGGGGACGTTCTCTATGCGGATGGACACCGTGAAGCGCGCCGACACCTTCAGGTGCTCGGACGTATGCAGGTCGCTGAACGAGAACTCCACCGGCAGCGCCGCGCTGCGGGTGATCAGGATCTCGGCGCTCTGGCTGCGCAGCAGGTGGTTAAGGCGGGTGAAGAAGCCTTCGATTTCATATTCGCCCTGAGGCACCTCGGTGGCCTTGTCGGCTTGCAGGATGTAAGCGCGCGCGGTGGCGGGCACCCGCAGCGTCTTGGTGAAGATGCCGGACAAGGCGCTGACGCCGAAGTAGACGGCCAGTTCGTCGTCGCCCGGGATCCAGCGGTTGTCGCGCAGGACGGGTTCGTTGCGCGGGGCGCCCAAGGTCAAACCGCAGTGCTTGCAGTAGCCCGACTGGTCGTCGTTTTTGTGCTCGCACCGCGGGCATTTAACGCCGCCAAAACCAAACATTTGGAACATGTCAGACTCCTTCTTCGATTCATCTTCCGGGCTGCCCTCGCTTGTGCCGATTTTAGCAGGGCGGGCCCGATTTCATTCTTGCGCACGATTCAACCCATCATCAGATCATGCCGATACGGTCTATACAGGCGAGGCTCGCGCCTTTCTGCCGCAACGCGGCGCTGAACCCGGCTGGCAGTTGGTCCTGCCAGTCCCTGGGCAGCAGCACCCGGTCGCCTGCATTCACTTGCTTCAATATCAAGTCCAGCTTGGGTTCGCGCCCCTCGACCGTCTCGACGCGGCCCGCATGCCAGGCATTCGAGCAGCCGGTGGCGATGATGCGGCCGCGCGGCACGAACTCGCGCCCTCTGGCGAGTCGGTCCGCCATCACCAGCGCCAACTGGTACGAGCCGCCCTGGAAGCGCGGCTGGCCGAAGCGCACCACGCTGCGCCAGCGGCCCAGTCCCTTGCCGTCGAAGTGGCGGGCAGCCGCCAGCGTCTGGCGCACTTCCAGCTGGGCGCTCGGGTCCAGGCCGGGCGCGGCGATGGTGTCTTCTTCAGCCGCGCCGGCGCCATCGCCGTCGATCGGGAACACGCTGACCTCCACCCATGCCAGGCTGTCGTTGACGCCGCCGCTGTGCAGGGGGAACCAGGCGCGCACGGTTGAAACGCTGCCCGACGGGTCGGCATGGCCGCTCAGCGCGCCAAGATGGGATATCTGCACGCTGCGGCTGGCGCTGTCGCCGGGCGCCGTGCCGCCCGCGATAAGGCTGTCTTCGGCCGCCAGGTGCGCCGAGGCGCGGGCAACGGCCAGCACAGGATCGCCCTGCACGCGGCCGGTCTGCCAGTGGTCGGACCAGCCATGCGCGTGGATTCTTGCTGCCGGATCGGGCTCGAACAGGCCGCGCACCATGCGGTCCGCCAGTACGGCCGCCAGTTCCCAATCACGATCGGTGGCGGCCGGGGCGATGTCCATGCTGAGTACGACCTGGTCGCGGCTGTCGAGACGCGCCTCCGTATGGCGCGCCAGGCGGACGACTTCCTGCATCCGCTGTGCGGCGACGGACGCGCCGGGCGCCGTGCATTTGACGTCGGCGCGGTTGGCGCGCGGGCGGCGGCTGGCGGTAATCGTCAGGACGCGGCCATCGGCCAGCACGCAGCGGCACTCGGCGTTGGTGGGCACCACGCTGGCGGAGAATGTGTTCATAGCGATGGTTCCTTGCGCTCGATGCCAGTGCCAGGTTCGGGAGCATGCGTGGCGCGGCGCAGCGCCAGGCCGGTTTCCAGGTTGGCGCAAATGCGGTCCGCTTCGTCCAGCAATGCCGGCCATTGCGCGTGGCTGGCCAGCTGAAGGCGGGCCAGCAGGGACCAGGCTTCGTCCATCGCCGCCACTGCGATCATGGTTTGGTTGGTGCGCCGGACTTGTATCTCAGGCTCCAGCGGCTGGTCGGGGGCGGCCCAGGCCAGGACCGGCATCGTGTTCACGTTCAGGACTGCCATACCGAGGCGCAGCAGCAGGGATTGGTGCTGCTGGAAGACCGGCAAACCACCTGGCAGGGTCAGAAGCCGCAGTTCGCTGCTCAGGACGGGCAGTTCGATGAACAGGCGGCGCAGGCCACGGGCATCCTGCTGCGGGGCCTGCGGCGTGGCGCCCGCAGGGCCGGCAGGGGCAGCGACCGGCAGGTCTGGCAGCGAGTGATCGGTGGTGGGCGCTGCGAAGTCGCTCGGCGCGGCTGGGATTGTGACGGTGGCCGACATTGCGGTAGCGGCGCCGGCGGCAGCTGCTTGCGCGGCCGTGTGGGCGGCGGCTTCGGCGGCCTTGCGGGCGACGGCTTCGGCGGCGGCGCGGGCTTTCAGCACCTCGGCGAAGTCGATTTGCTCACCCAGGTCAACCGGCACGCAATCGTCCACCGTGACGCCGTAGCGCGTGTACATCAGTTGATTCAGTCCGGCGCGAAACGCGTGCCATTCCTCCACCGACGTGCATGGCGGTAGATCGAGTGCGCCCTGTGCCAGCTCGGTTTGCAACGCCGTCTGTGCGGCGGCGGCGAAATCGTCCAGCAGCAGGCGTCCCGCCGCTTCGCTGTACAAATACAGGTCGAAGCGCTGTTGCGTCACGCGCGGATTGGCCGAATCGACCACGAAGCGCAGGCGCAAGCCCCATTCCGGCGCGGCGGCGAACGGGATCAAGTCCACCGTGTACGGTCCCGGATGAAAACAGAACACCGTCTCGCCCTGCTCGCACGACACCTTGCCGGCGCCTGCGCGGCGCGCATGACCGCCGGCGTTGAAGATCACCACCGTACTCTGGGCCGGCGCAACGTCGCCCTGATCGAGCCGCAGCGCGATCAGGTTGACTCCCAGGCCATCGGTATCGATGGCCGGTTTGCGGCGCCGGGAAAATAAGCCCATGGTCTACGGCGCTACCGGTTCGACGGCGAATCCCGCACCGTACAGCTGGAAGTGCTGCGCCGGCGCGATGGCGAAAGGCCAGCTGCGTTCGCACTCGCCGTCGGCATCCAGCCGTCCTTGCAGCACGATGGCGCCGCCGCCGTCTATCACCCGCAGCAAACCCTGCTCGCGCAGCAGGCGCGCCGCGAACGGCGCTTCCGGCGACAGGCTCAATATCACCTGCCAGCCTGCCCCCTGCGGCAGGAAGTGCAGCGTCCAGCAGTTATCGTCGGTCACCAGCGATTCCAGCGCCACCGCGCTGGAGGCCGCGCGCAGCATGCCGCTGCTGCCGCTCCATACCGGATCGTTGGCGGCCTGCGGTTGCGACTGAGACTGAGACTGTGCCCCTCCGGCGCGACGCTCCAGCGACAGTTGACGGAACCGGCGCAGCGTCAACGGCGACGCCGCCAGCGCCTGCCGCTCGTTCGGTGTCAGCACCCGGCCGCCGTCCAGCGCCGCCAGCAGCGTGGCGTCGGCCAGCATCAGGCGGTCGCCCGGGGCGGCGCGCGCCAGCAGCATACGCTCCCGCAGCCGTGCGTCTTGCTCATCTTGTGCTGATTTCAATTCGTTCTCCTTCATTTCGCCGCCAACGCCGTGTTGGTGTTGGCCGCGTACAGCTTGTCGATCGCTTCATTGCGGCGCTTGCGCAGCGTCGGCATCGAAATCTGGTCCAAGGCCGCCAGCTGCTGCAATGTGGGCAGCTCGCCGGTGGCCGGGTCCAGCCAGGCGTCCGGGTAGGTGTCGTCGGCCGCGCCCAGCAGTTTCTGGTACACGGCCAGCCGGATCGGCAGCGTTTCGTCCCGCAGGATGCGCAATGTCCAGCTGCCTGTCTCCTGCGCGGCCCGCGCCAATTCCAGATAGCGGGGGGGCAAGGAAAGCGCGCCGGCAACCGACTGCTCCACCGCCAGCTGTTCCGCGCTTGCCGGCGGCGCATCCGCCAGCGCGCCGTCGTCGAGGCTCTCAGCATCGGCGGCGACGTCGAATTCGTCGGTGGCGGGTGCATCGAGCAGACGGTCCTCGTCCTGCAAGCCGCCCTGCGCTTCCTGCTGTTCGGACTCGCCGATCACGCGCCAGTAGTCTTCCAGCCACAAGGCAGCTTCGCCGGCCTCGCCCTGCCAGTCGTCGGCACGGTCCATATTGGCCGACAATTCCTCATAATCGCCGATTTCGGTCAACATCGCCGCGATCTTGTCCGGACTGTTTTTCAGACTGGCGAAGCGCTTGGATTTGGTATGCAGCGGGCCCGGCGAGCCGCCGAACCGCTCCAACGTCTCGCTCCAGCGAATGATCCACTCGGCCTTGCAGCCGCCGATGGTCTTCATCTGCCGCACCTCGATCGGGCTGCCGTCCAGCGGACGCCCCAGTATCGCGCCGACCTGCGCCGTGTGCTGCCGCCAGTCGGCGAACAGGCCGGCGATCTCGCGGTAGGCCGTGTCCAGCATCCGGTAGGTGTAAATTTTGTTCCGCGAGCAGTCGCGCCCTGTGGCGACGATGTAGTTGTCGGCGTCGACCTTGTCGCGCAGGCTGGCGTACATGTCGTTGATCTTCTTGCGCATCACGCCCTCGGCGGCGGCATCGTGCCAGAAGGCGCCGCTGCGCGCATGCTCGCTGGCCACGGCCGCCATGAACGCCAGCCAGAACGCCGGCTGCGCCTGCAATTCAAACATCAGGCTGAGCGACAGCTCGTAGACGCTGTCGCCGTAGCTATTGCCCTCCGCCTCGGCGCGCGCCGAACGGGCGCCCGCGCGCAAGGCTGCGGCTACCGCATCGGTGTAGGCATCGAGCAGCGGAGCATGCTGCCCGGGGTCGGACACGTGGTGCATCTCAAGCTGCCGGAATGCCTGTAACGAGCAATGTCCCAGCAGCTTGCGCACTTGTTCCCAGCCGTGCTCCTGATACCGGGTTCCTGGCAAGCGCATACAGTCCTGTCAATAATAGAAAAACGAAAATAAGCGCGCTATGGCGGACGCCTCAAAATCATGCCACAAACGGAGCGATTTCATTGTCCCGTTTACAAGGCTATTTCCCCTTCTGTTCGCGGTTCTGCGCCGCCAGCGTCGACAACACCGCCGCCAGCACCGGCGCCGCATGCTCGCCGCCGGTCGCTTCCGAGTGGCTGACGAAGGCCGCCATCGCCAGCCGGTGCGTCTGGCCGGGCAGGCTGCCGGGCTCCAGCCAGCCGGTGAACCAGACGGTGGCGGTGTCCTCGCCGCTCGGTGCGGTGCCGGTCTTGCCGTATAGGCCGGGCCGCACGCCGGCCAGCGCGGCGCCGCCGAACGCGCCGGCGCCGGTACCGACATCGACCACGCCCTTCATGCCGGCCTTGATGCGGTCAAGCCGGATGCCGATCGGCTTCATCTCCGGCACCGTGCTGGCCGAGCGGCCCAGCGTCAGCAGCATGCGCGGTTGCACCACCTTGCCCTGCCCGACCGCTGCGGCGGCCAGCGCCATCTGCAGCGGCGTGGTCTGCATGCGCAGGCCGATCGACATTTGCCGCAACTCGTGGCGGGTGTGGATGGGATCGAGGTGGGACGGCGTGGCTTGCAGCGCATCCCAGCTGCGCCAGGTGAAATCGGCCGGCAGCAGCCCCCCGTCGAGACGCAGCGCCTGCTCGAAGCCGAGGCGATGCGCGGCGGCGACGATGGGGCGCACCGAATCAAGGGCATCGGCGTCGAGCGCCTGCAGGTCGGGTGCGCCGCCGTCGGCGCGGCCGAACAGGCTATGGTCGCTCAACTCGCCGGACCAGGCAAACCAGGTGTTGATGCTGTAGGTAAGGGCCTGCGCCAGGCCGAGGCGGCCATCCTGCGCGCGCCGGTCCACGCTCTGCTCGTGGTAGTTGGTGATGTGGGCCAGGCGTGGATTGAGCGGATAGCTGGCGGCGTCCGTCTGGAAACCGAAGCCGCGCTGCTGCGCCAGGCGGTTGATGGCGGGCAGCGGCATGCCGCCCAGTAGCGCATCGATTTGCGGATCGCTCTTCGCCGCCATTTCCAATCCCAGCGCGCTGACCACCTTGAACGTGGAGCCGGGGCTTTGGTGCGCGCCGCCGTCATGCTGCAGCGCCGGCAGGCGCAGCGGGCTGCGTGCGGGACTGGTGCGATCGAAGTCGCGCACCTCGCTCCAGTTGGCGGTGTTGACTTCGCCCGCACCGGCGCCGGCGGCGGCCAGGATGTCGCCGGTCTCCGTGTCGAGGATGACCATGCCCGCGTGGCGGCCTTCCGGCGCGGCATGGCCGCCACTGCAGTCCTTGCCGTTCCAGCGGCCGCGCCGCATGCCGATGCAGTCCAGTACCTGCTGGCTGAGCGCCTGCAACGGCAAGTCCAGCGTCAGGCGGGCGCCGACCGCGCTGGCGGATGCCTGCGAGGTTGTCGCGACCGAGACAGGCAGGCGCGCCAGCATGCCCGAGATGCTGTTGACATGATCGCTGCCGATGCCGAGCAGCGGCGCCAGCCCGGCATCGATCGCCGACAGTGTGGGTGCGCCGTCGGTCCACAACAGGTTGCCGTTGCGGTCCTCCAGCTGGACCGGCGATACGGCGGCCGGGCGTGGCAGGCCGGATGCGGCATCGCCGTTGGCCGGAGCCAGCGCCTGCCAGGCCAGCCGGCCGTTGACCACGCGCAGGTGGCGGTATTTCTGGTCTTCTGGCGTGGTGAAGTCCAGCGGCTGGACGTCGAGCTGCACGTTGCGGGCACCGGCTTGCAGTGTCAGTGCGATTTGCTGGACGTCGGCCGGCGTGGCGCAGGCGCGGCCGGTACAGGCCGCTGCCAATTGGACGCTGGCACCGGTGATGCCGCCGGTCAGGCGACCAGCCAGCATCAGCTGCAGCACTTCGCCGCCCGCAGCGGCACGCGGCAGCGCGAGACTCAGATGGACCAGCGGACGCGCGCCCTGCACTTCGCCGGCTTGCGGCCAGCGCGCAACGCGTGTCCACGGCTGCCAGCCTTGCGGCAGCGCGGCGAACAGGCGCGAGGCGGCGACCGGCATCTGGCTGGTGGTGGCGACCATGGCCGGCGCGCTGCCGGCGCTGCTGCCGCCCGTGCTGGCGCTCCAGTCCAGCGCCAGGCCCGCCGGGGCTTTCACGCGCCAGGCCAGCAGACGGCGTTCGCTGTTGTAGATATCGATTTGCTGGCGGACGTAGGCGCCGTCAGCTTGATAGTACAGGCGCTTGAAGAGTTTTTGCGTGGCGGCGCCGGGTTTGACCTGCTTCCAGTCGTCCAATTCGCCGACGCGGTCGGCGCTGCCGGCTGCCTGCCATTGCGGCAGATCGCGCGGCGCCACTTCGATGGCGCCGACAGCGGTCAGGCGCAGCAAGCCCTGGTCCTGCAGGTCGCCGAACAGCGACTGGTCTTCCAGCGCGGCTGGCGCGGCGGCAGGCACCTGGTAGGCGCCGGGGGCCAGGTAGGCACTCACCGCCCGGCCGCGCGCAGGAAAGGCGATCACCAGCGCGGGCAAGGGTTGCGAGTCGGCGGTGGCTGGCGCCTGGCGATACATCTGCACCAGCAACTCGCCGGCTTGCGGGCACATGACGTTGGCGCGGCGCTCGATGCGCAGCGCGGACGCGGTGCCCCATACCAGCCATCCCTGCTGGCGCAACGCCACCTGGCCGCTGGCGCCCTGCTCGACCTGACCGAAGCCCGCGTCGCTGATCCAGCGCACAGCCTGCGTGCCGTGCCAGCTCAGTTGCAGCGGCTCGCTGAGCGGATCGCTGAAGTCGGCGCGGGCGGTTCCTTCGATCTGCACCTCGGGCATGGCATCCGCGCCGGCGTCGCGATCGGCCACCAGCAGCACGTTGCGCAGCGATATCTGCACATTCGATTCCTGGTTGCGCTTGACCCAGCGCTGGACGTCGTCGAAGCGGTAGCCCAGCCGCAGCGGCAGCAGCCGGGTGTCGGTCGGGCTGCGCATCTGGCTGCACAGGTCGACGCGCACCGGCGGCGCAGCCTGCATGCCGGCCGCCACCAGCAAGGCGCCGCCGGCGTGCGTGCTGGTGCTGACGCCGGGTTGCGACGGCACCGAGAACGCAATGCCCGGCAGGACGGACTGATAGGCGTTGGCCGCGCGCACGCTGTTGGCCGCTTGCGGCGTATTGGCCGTTGCGGCGGCAAGGTGGCGGGCATGGCCGGCGATCAGCGCGCCCCCGCCCGCCACCAGGCCGACGCCGGCGATGGCGATCCAGACGGCGCGATGACCGCTGCGCTCCGCGGCGCCTGCGGGGCCTCGCGACACGAGGCGCAACGCGGGGCGGCTGCGAGGATCGCTGGCGCCCCGGGCGCCGGCACGCAAATTGGCCTGGCGGCGGCGCGCGCGGCGGCGCTCGGCCCAGGCTTGCAGGATGGTTGTGATGAATCGCGGCATACGCCCCTCGCGCTGGTGGTCGGTGTCTGCCCATCCATAGCGGAGGGCCGCGGAAAACCGTCCTGCCCGGCCATTCCGTGGTCGAAAAGCCATCCCTTTATCGCGCCAATTTGCATTTCGCGCCGTCAAAAGCGCGGCTCGTCGCAATCCCGTGGCGGCTAGACGGGCCTTTGCATAAAGTGAGCACATCGAAACACCACTCACCACCGAAAGGAAGCAAAATGAACGTCCTGAAAAACTTCGAAGCCCTGTTTGTCGTCACCCTGGGCCTGGCCTGCGCCGCCACCTACTCGCTGGACGATGCGGAAACGACGCAAGCGCCCGCGCAAGCCAGCTACACCGCGCCTGCCGCCGCACGCAACATGCAAGTAGTGGTCGTCAGCGCCAAGCGCATGACCGCCGAACAGAAAAAACAATCGTTGATCGAAGAAAGCAAAACTGCGCTGGCGGCAGATTCCACCGCAGCGAGCAAAATTTGAACGCCCGTAAGCACTTCGCCTGTACGCACAGCAGCCCTGCCGCGTAACAGGCGAAGCCGCTCATCTTCCGCCTGCCCCGCACTACCCCTCCTCGCCACCGGCTGCCCAGCCGCGCTACAATCCCAACTTGTCTGACTTTGTGCGCCAGCGCACACTACATCCGCATGTTTGTGTCATATGTAAAAAGTTGCATCAGTCAGCGCAACGCCTTGTGCCGCTTGCTATAGTTTGTTCAAGCGTTGCAGGAAGACGCACACAAGGAGATAAATCATGATCAAGCGCTCGCACACTCTTTACGCCGCCGCTATGCTCGCCCTGAGCGCGGCAGCATTCGCTCCGGCCATCGCGTCAGCACAAGTCGGCGTCAGCGTGGTGATCGGAAATGCCCCGCCGCCTCCACGTTTTGAAAGCGTGCCGCCGCCACGGCGCGGCTATGTCTGGGCGCCGGGTTACTGGGACTGGCGCGACCACCGCCATGTATGGATAGGCGGCACCTGGGTCGTCGAACGTCCCGGCTACGTCTACACGGAACCGCGCTGGGTGCAGCGTGAGGGCCGCTGGTGGCATGAGGAAGCGCGCTGGGAGCGCGGCCCGAACGGCGACCGCGATCACGACGGCATTCCCAACAAATACGACCGCCACGACAACCGTGGCTACGGACGCGGTGACCGCGACCACGACGGTGTGCCGAACCGCTACGACCGTGACCGCGACGGCGACGGTGTGCCCAACAGATACGACCGCCGTCCCGACAATCCGCGCCGCGATTGAGCGGCTGTTCGATGAACGACGGCGATATCGGATTTGAAGTACTGGCCACGGCCGCCTACAAAGGCGAGCGCGTGGCCGCTCGCCGTTTGGCGGGCCGTTCGCAATTGCCGGAATCGGATGCGCTGCTGCAGGTGCTGACGCAGGCCGCCGGCGCGCAGGGACTGCCACATTTGCTGGCCGAGCGTTCTGCCTTGCGTCAGCGCGACGAGCAGCGGCGCGTGGCGAAAATCGAAGAGAAGGCGCAACAACTGGCGTTGCGCAAGCAGCGCATGCAACCCTCCGCCGAATCCTGGCGGGGCTGGTTCGACGGCTCGGCGCATCCGAATCCGGGGCAGATCGGCATCGGCGCGCTGCTGTGCGGACCGGCCGGCGAACGCATCGAGATCAGCCGCCGCTCGGGCCATGGCAACAGCGGCGAAGCGGAATACATGGCGTTGACGGCTTTGCTGGAAGCGGCCGCGCAGGCGGGCGCGCAAGGATTGGTCGTCTATGGCGACAGCCAGGTGGTGGTCAACGACGTCAACCTGAGCACGCAGGCGATTGCCGCGGGTGGCGGCGCCAAGGGGCTGGAAGCCCATCGCGCGCGGGTGGTGGAACTGATGGAGTCGATGGGCACCGTCAGCCTGCGCTGGGTGCCGCGCCACCGCAACGGTGACGCGGACCGCCTGTCGCAGCAGGCGATAGACCGGACGGTGTGCGCCGACCGCTTAGGCGCGGCGAGCGATTTTTAGCGCCGGACGGGATGGCGCGACGCGCGCCGGGGCGTGAGTCCGGAACGGCATCGCCGCATTGCCGACCTTGAATACGCTGACCGCCTGCGCCAGCGCCGCGGCCTGCTGCTGCATCGACTCCGCGGCGGCGGCGGCCTGCTCGACCAATGCCGCGTTCTGCTGGGTCACAGCATCCATGGCGCCGATGGCTTGATACACCTCGTTGATGCCCGCGCTCTGCTCGTTGCTGGCGGCGGTGATCTCGGTGATCATGTCGCTGACGCGATGCACGCTGCTGACGATTTCGCCCATCGTCGTACCGGCGTCGGCCACCAGCTTGCTGCCCTGGTTGACCTTCTCCACCGAATCGCCGATCAGTTCCTTGATCTCTTTCGCCGCCGATGCCGAGCGCTGCGCCAGGTTGCGAACTTCCGATGCCACGACCGCGAAACCGCGCCCCTGTTCGCCGGCGCGTGCCGCTTCCACCGCCGCGTTCAGCGCCAGGATATTGGTCTGGAACGCGATACCGTCGATGACAGCGATGATGTCGACGATCTTGCGCGACGACTGGTTGATCGAATCCATGGTGTCGACCACCTGCGCCACCACTTCGCCACCCTTGACCGCGACCTGCGCTGCGGACGACGCCAGCTGGTTGGCCTGGCGCGCGTTGTCGGCGTTGTGCTTCACGGTTGACGTCAGTTCCTCCATCGACGACGCGGTTTCCTCCAGCGCGCCGGCCTGCTGCTCTGTGCGGCGCGACAGGTCCTGGTTGCCGGCGGCGATTTCGCTTGACGACGTGGTGATATGGTCGGTGCCGCTGCGCACCTCGTTGACAATGCCCAGCAGGCTGGCGTTCATGTCCTTCAACGCCGACAGCAGCTGGCCCGTTTCGTCGCGCGCGCTGTCGTCGATATGGCCGGTCAGGTCGCCGCCGGCGACGCGGCGCGCGGCCGTTACCGCCTGCCGCAGCGGACCGGTGATCCCGGTGGTCAGCAGCCACGAACTGACGGCGCCGAACGCCAGCACCAGCGCGGCCAGCACATACAGCAGCTTGCGGCTGCTGGCGGCGATGTCGTCGATATGGGCAGCGGTGGCGTCGATCTTTGCGCGCTGCATCTTGAGCAGGTCCATCATCAGCGCCTGGTAGCTGGCGGCGCCCGGACGGAACACGGTCTCGAAGATCTTGTCGGCCTGTTCCAGATCACCGGCCGCCTTCAGCTTGGCCACCTGGTCGCGCGACGACAGGTACACCTTGCGCTGCTCGCCGATGCGCACGAACAGCGCCTTCTCGTCGGCGTCGACGATCAGTTCCTCGACTTTTTTCTGCAGTTCGGAAGAGATGGCGGAGGAAGCCTTGGATTCGTCGGCGAAGAATGCGCCCAGCGCAGGATCGCTGCTGCGGGCGATGGCCGTGGTGCGGCGGATGCCGCTATCGACCTTGCCATACCAGTCGGAGATCATGCGCTCCTTGGCCAGCGGCACCTGCATCATGTCGCGCGTGGCCGCGGCCACGCCCTGCAGCCGCCACACGCTGATACCGGTGATCAGCATGGCGAAGGCCAGGATAATGGTAAAGCCCAACGTCAGGCGCTTGCCGATACTGATATTCTCCAGCATCGTCATCGGTCAGGCCGCCAGCGCGGTGTTTTCGATCAGGCCCATGTCGGCGCTGGACATCAGCTTGTCGATATCGACCAGGATCAGCATGCGTTCGTCCAGGGTGCCCAGGCCGACGATATGGTCAGTGTTCAGCGCCGAACCGATTTCCGGCGCAGGCTTGATTTGCTCGGGCATCAGCGTGGTGACGTCGGAGACGCGGTCAACCACCATGCCGACCACGCGGTGGCCGATGTTGAGGATGATGACCACGGTGAACTGGTCGTACGACGGCGTGCCGAGGTTGAACTTGATGCGCATGTCGACGATCGGCACGATGATGCCGCGCAGGTTGACCACGCCCTTGACGAAGGCCGGCGCATTGGCGATGCGGGTCGGTGTTTCGTAGCTGCGGATTTCACTGACTTTCTGGATATCGATGCCGTATTCTTCCTGACCCAGGGTGAAGGCCAGATACTCGCTGGCCGGGGAATTTGCGTGCAGTTCGCTGACGTTGCTGGACATGGTTTTTCCTTCATTGCTAAAGTGACTATGAGCAATGTTACCGCAAGTCAAGATCAAACGCACCAAATAAATACGTACAAGCAACAAATAGAGTTATTGCAATTTCCAGATTGGCTTTTCGACAATGATGGAGGAGGACACGGCGACCGGACGCGAAGGAACCGGAGTGGGAGCTGGGCCGGCCACGGCCGCGCGCGGCGTGGCGATGGGCCGGACATCACGCTTGCCGGCGGCTATGGCGACGATCGCACCGGCGCCGATGCCCGCACCGGCGGGACGGATGGCGGCCCGGCCGTCCTCCCCTTTGGCCTGCAGGTACGGCGCGTGGGTCGGCGTATCGTCGAGCGCGAGCGCGCCGGAGCAGGATAAGCCGAACAGCATCGTTGCGAGCACCGGGGCAATTCGCATGGCAGGCCTTTTATTGTTAAAAGTCATTGTATTTTGCACAATCCCACTATACTTGTCCAGCAAACAATTTTTACCCCTCATTAAGTTCGGCTGCACAAGGGAGTCGACAGGCTGTATCATCTGGACAGACAGTCGAAACACGACGGGAGACCGATGAATAGCTTGCTGAACAGCTGGCACCCGCGCCTGGTTGCCTTGGCCAGCGCAGCCTCCGGACTTGACGGGGCGCACGACACCAACCACCTGCACCGCGTCTGGCGCAACGCCACCTTGCTGCTGGACGACTATCCCGAGGCGGACGCGCTGATCGTGCTGGCCGGCTGCTACCTGCACGACCTGGTCAACCTGCCGAAGAACGATCCCGAGCGCCACCTGGCCTCGCGCAAGGCGGCGCTGCTGGCCAGCCGCCAGCTGGCCGGACTCGATTTCCCGCCGAACAAGCTGGCCGCCGTCGCCCACGCGATCGAAAGCCACAGTTTTTCCGCCGGCATCCGTCCCGAAACCATCGAAGCGAAGATCGTGCAGGACGCCGACCGCCTCGACGCGCTGGGCGCGGTCGGCCTGGCGCGGCTGTTTTACACGGCCGGCCGCATGGGCACCGCGCTGGCGCACGCCGACGATCCGATGGCGCTGCACCGCGATCTCGACGAGAAGGCCTATGCGCTCGACCACATCGACACCAAGCTGGCCACCCTGCCCGGCAAGATGCAAACGGCGGCCGGACGCCGCCTGGCGCAGAACCGCCTCAATGAATTGACCGCCTTCCGCGACAGCTTCATCGCCGAATGGGCCGCCAGCCCGGCGGCGCCCTGACACTTTACAAATCCCTCATGACCACACCAGATTCCGCTGCTCCGGCCGCGCCGGAGGCCACCACCGCCGCCGCCGCTCCCGGCAACCTCAATTTCATCCTGATCTGCGTTTTCATCGATATGCTCGGCATCGGCCTGATCGTGCCGGTGCTGCCGGTGCTGGTCGGCGAATTCACCGGCTCGCGCGACAACCAGGCCTACTGGTTCGGCATCATGAGCGCCGTGTTCGGCCTGATGCAGTTCATCTTCATGCCGATGCTGGGGGCGATCAGCGACCGCATCGGCCGCCGCCCGGTGCTGCTGTATTCGATGGCCGGCATGTGCATCAACTTCCTGTCGACCGCGTGGGCGCCCAACCTGGCCTGCCTGTTCATCGGCCGCGTGGTCGGCGGCATGTCGTCGGCCAGCATGTCGGTGGCGTCGGCCTACGCGTCCGACATCTCGACGCCGGACAACCGCGCCAAGAGCTTCGGCAAGGTCGGCGCGGCCTTCGGCCTGGGCTTCATCTGCGGCCCGATGCTGGGCGGCCTGCTGGGCAGCGTCAACCTGCACCTGCCGTTCTACGTGGCGGGCGCGCTGTCGGCGGCCAATTTCATCTACGGCTATTTCGTGGTGCCGGAATCGCTGCCGCAATCGCGCCGCTCGCCGTTCAGCCTGGGCAAGATCAATCCGCTGGCCGCGCTGTTCCGGCTGGCGCGCCGCACCGACATCCGCGGCCTGGTGGTCACCTTCGCGCTGGTCACCTGCGCGCAGATGATGCTGCAAACCACCTGGGTGCTGTACACCACCTTCCGCTTCGAATGGACGCCGGGCCAGAACGGCGCCGCGCTGTTCTGCGTCGGCCTGACGGCGGCCGTGGTGCAGGCCGGCCTGCTTGGCTTGCTGATCAAGCGCTTCGGCGAAGTGCGCCTGTCGCTGCTGGGGCTGTGCTCCGGCGGCCTGACCTATCTGTTCTACGGCCTGGCCACGCACGGCTGGATGATGTACGTGCTGATCCTGTGTAACGTGCTGTCGTTCGCGGTCGGCCCGGCGCTGCAGGGCATCATCTCCAAGGCGACGCCGCCCAACGAACAGGGCGAGTTGATGGGATCGCTGCAATCGATCAGCAGCCTGGGCGTGATCTTCATGCCGCTGATCGGCACCGCCATCCTCGGCAAGGTCAGCCACCTGCCGGCCGGCGACTGGCGCATCGGCAGCACTTTCTTCGTCTGCGCGGCGATGCAGGCGCTGGCGATCCTGGTGGCGCGGCGCTACTTCGGCGCCCATCACATGCGGGCGTCCAAGCCATGAACGGCCGTGGTAGCGAATTGGCGGCGGCGATCGCGCTGACGCTGGCCGCCTGCGTCCTGCCGCGCGCCGCCAGCGCCGGCGGCCACCACTGCACGCGCGAGATCGCGGTGCCGGTGTCGGCCAGCGGCGCCAGCGTCATCACCGACGGGCCGCAAGTCGGCGGCATCTACCCGGACCTGCTGCGTGCCCTGAGCGCAAAAAACGGCTGCTCCTTCAGCTTCAGCGTGGTGCCGCGCGCGCGCCAGGTGGCGATGTACAAGGCGGGCCAGGCCGATATCCTGGTGCCCGCCTCGCGCACGGCATCGCGCGACCAATACGGCACCTTTATTCCGATGATCAACCACCGCGCGATGCTGATCTCGATGGCCGGCAACCGCGCGCCCATCACCAGCGCGCAGAACCTGCTGGAGCGGCGCGAGTTGCGGGTGGCGGTGGTGCGCGGTTTCGACTACGGCGAGGCCTACTCTGCGCTGATGGCCGAACTGACGCGGCAAAACCGGCTGTTCGTCGAAGTCGACGTGGTGGCGGTGGCGCGCCTGCTGAACGCCGGCTCGGCCGACGTCACCATCATGGGGCCGACGCTGATGGCCGCCGCGATCCGCCGCGATCCGCGCGTCCACGGCATGCAGGAGAAACTGCGCTTCGAGGCGATCCCCGAACTGCCCTGGAGCGCGAGCGGCGCCTACGTGTCGCACGCGCTCAAGCCGGAGGACCAGCAAACGCTGACCGAAATGCTGGAGAAGGTCGGCAAGTCCAACCAGGTGATGGAAGGCTATCTGCGTTACTTCCGCGCGGACATGCTCAGCGACAGCGTGCGTCCGCGCCCAGCGAACTGACCAAACGGTTTATTTCGTTTCCACCACCGGCAGTTCCAGCGCGCTGCTCTCCGCTCCGGCGTGGTACACGCGCAGCGTGGCCTTCTGGTAGTCCGACGGCTTGGCGTAGAAGATGTTCTGCACGTAGGTCTGCGGATTGCGGTCGTACAGCGGGAACCAGCTGGACTGGATCTGCACCATCACCCGGTGGCCGGGCAGGAATACGTGATTGGCGTTCGGCAGCGCGAAACGGTACTTCTCGACCGCGTTCGGCGTGATTGGCGCCGGATGCTCGAAGCTGTTGCGGTAGCGGCCACGGAAGATGTCCATCGCGATGCCCAGCTGGTAGCCGCCCAGTTCCGGCTGCGACGGCACCTCGTCCGGATAGACGTCGATCAGCTTGACCACCCAGTCGGTGTCGGTGCCGGTGGTCGAGGCATACAGGTTGACCATCGCCGCGCCGGCTATCTGCAGCCTGGCCTTCAGCGGCTCGGTCACGTAACTGAGCACGTCGGTGCGGTCCGACACGCCGCGCTGGTCGCTGACCAGCCACGGGCGCCAGACATTGGCGTCGTTCATATGGATGGGACGCGGCACGAACGGCACCGGCTTGGCCGGGTCGGACACGTATTCGTCGTAGGCGGCGCCGGCCTTGGGCGCCTCGAAGTCCAATTTGAAATCAGGCTTCAGGTAGATCGGCTTGAGCGGCGCCGGGCAGCCTTCGGCGCAGGCCAGCGGCCAGCGCTGCAGGCGCTGCCAGCGATTGACGCCGGTCTGGTAGAACAGCACGGGCGGCGTATCGGCCACCGGCGCGCCGTCCTTCAGGTATTGATCGAGGAAAGGCTGCATCACGTCGCGGCGGAATTCCAGCGCGGTGTCGCCGGTGAACTTGAACACGCCCAGGCCGGAGCCTTCGGCATTGACGCCGCTGTGGCGCCACGGGCCGACCACCAGGAAGTTCTTGTTGTTGGCGGTGTCCTGCGGTTCGACGGCGGCGTAGGTGGCGTAGGCGCCGTAGATGTCTTCCTGGTCCCAGTAGCCGACCACGGTCATGGTCGGCACCTTCAGCTGGCGCTTGGCGAGGATCTTGTCCAGCGCCTGGTGCTGCCAGTAGCTGTCGTAGGCCGGGTGCTCGAATATCTTGCGCGTGAAGTTCAGCTGGTCGAGGCCGAACTGCCTGGCGTAGTCGGCGGTGGAACCGCCGCGCAGCACGCCGTCGTAGTCGTCGTAGACGCCGGTCGACATCGGCTTGCCGCTGCCCTTGGCCGTGGTCTGGCCGGAGATATATGACAGGTTGGGCAGGCGGAAGGCGCCGTTGTGGAACCAGTCGTCGCCGCGCCAGCCGTCGACCATGGGGCTCATCGGCACCGCGACCTTCAGCGCCGGGTGCGGATCGACCAGCGCCATCAGCACGGTGAAGCCGTCGTAGGACGAACCGATCATGCCGACCTTGCCGTTGCTCTCGGGCGTGTTCTTGACCAGCCAGTCGATGGTATCCCAGGCGTCTGTGGAGTGGTCGGTGCGGGTGTCGTTGAGCGGCCCCTTGAGGGGACGGGTCATCACGTAGTCGCCTTCGGAGCCGTATTTTCCGCGCACGTCCTGGATGACGCGGATGTAGCCCGCCTCCGCCATCACGTCGTCGCCCTGGCCGACGGTGGCCAGCATGCTCGGGCTGTTGTTGCGCGTGACGCGGCCGCTGGCGTTGTAGGGTGTGCGGCTCAGGACCATGGGGGCGTGCTGGGCGCCCTTGGGGATGACGAGGACGGTGTGCAGCTTGACGCCGTCGCGCATCGGTATCATGACTTCGCGCTTGATGTAGTCGGCGTTGGGGATCTGGGGCTCGAACTTGGCGGGGATGTCGGGCGCCATCGGAGGCGTTTGCGCCGAGGCGGCGGTGGCTATCAATGTGGCCAACAAGGCAACTGCAGGTACGCGCATAACCGCTCCAGAAAGGGATCACCCAGAAAGGAGCATACTAACCGAATGTTGGGTTTAATGCATGAGCTTGAAAAGGACAGCCGTGACGCCGGTCTGCACGAGCATCACACCGACCACCCACTGTATCAATTCTGACTTGAGTTGCGCCAGGCGCATGTCGAGATAGTTTTTTGTCACCAGATGGCTTTCGATGAGCTGGAACATCGCCGACGCCAGCGCCTTGGCCTGTTTCTCGGGCATGCCGCCTTCAATCAGCGTATCCATAAACGTCACCGCGTCGAAAATATCGCTCATTTTAGCCCTCGTTTGCTTAGACCGCCGAATCACCAATCTAGTTCCGAAACCGCCGCGCCGCCTTGCGGGCGCTCAGCACCTTGACAGACCGTCCCTGAACTGCAACCATACGTTTTTTGCTGCTTTTGCACCACCTACGCCGCCCTCGTCTGGTGGCGTTTTTATATTCGTCGCGCCGGACCGGGGCAACGTAAAGGAACCCTGATGAGCATGACCGAACAGTCCGAAGTAATCTCCACCGCCCCCGCCTCGCCGAAGGGACCGACCGTCATCCTGACCGGCGACCGCCCCACCGGCCCGCTGCACCTTGGCCACTTCGTCGGCAGCCTGCGCAACCGCGTCGCCTACCAGCACGAATACAAGCAGTTCATCATGCTGGCCGATGCCCAGGCGCTGACCGACAATATGGACGATACCGACAAGGTGCGCCGCAACGTGGTCGAAGTGGCGCTGGACTACCTGGCCGTCGGCATCGACCCGGCCAAGTCGACCATCCTGATCCAGTCGCAGATCCCGGAGCTGGCGGAGCTGACCTTCTATTACCTGAACCTGGTCACCGTGGCCCGCCTCGAACGCAATCCGACCGTCAAGACCGAGATCGCGCTGCGCGGCTTCGAGCGCGACATCCCGGCGGGCTTCCTGACCTACCCTGCCTCGCAGGCGGCCGACATCTCGGCGTTCAAGGCGTCCATCGTGCCGGTCGGCGACGACCAGATCCCGATGATCGAGCAGACCAACGAAATCGTGCGCCGCTTCAACCGCATCGCCAACAAGGAAGTGCTGGTCGAGTGCAAGGCGCTGGTGCCGGAAATCGGCCGCCTGCCAGGCACCGACGGCAAGGCCAAGATGAGCAAATCGCTGGGCAACACGATCAACCTGGGCGCCACCGCGGCCGAAATCACCGCCGCCGTCAAAAAGGTGTATACCGATCCGCTGCACCTGCGCGTGGAAGACCCGGGCCATCTGGAAGGCAACGTCGCCTTCATCTACCTGGACGCCTTCGATCCTGAACAAGACAAGCTGGCGGAAATGAAGGCGCATTACGTGCGCGGCGGCCTGGGCGACTCCATCGTCAAGAAGCGCCTGGAACTGGTGCTGCAGGAGATGCTGGCGCCGATCCGCGCGCGCCGCGAGGAACTGGCGCAGGACAAGGGCTACATCATGCAGATGCTGAAAGAAGGCACGATGCACGCGCGCGAAGTGGCGGCGCGGACGGCCGACGAAGTCAAGGCCGCCCTCGGCCTGAGCTACTTCTGAACCCGGTGACGCCGGACGCCCTGCCGCAGCTGGCGCTGTGGCTTGCGGCGGTCTATGGCGTCGCCAGCATCATCTGCTTTATCGCCTACGCGGTCGACAAGTCGGCCGCCATCCACAAGCGCCAGCGCACGCCCGAGCGCACCTTGCTGCTGCTTGGCCTGGCCTGCGGCTGGCCCGGCGGCTGGCTGGCGCAACGGTGGCTGCGGCACAAGACCGTCAAGCCGTCGTTCCGGATCGCCTACTGGGCCAGCGTGGTGGTGAACATCGCCGCCGTCGCCGGCCTGCTGTGGCTACGCACTCTCGACTAAGGATTTCCATCATGTGGCATGGCGTGTTATGCGGTTTGCTGGCGGGCGCTATGTGGGGCATGGTGTTCATCGTGCCCGAGCTGCTGACGGCGTTCACGCCGCTGGAGATGGCCTGCGGCCGCTACATCGCCTACGGCCTGATCGCCGGCGGCCTGATGGCGCCGCGCCTGCCCGCGCTGCTGCGCCGCCTCGACCGCGGCGACGTGATCGCGATGATCAAGCATGCGCTGGCCGGGAACATCGTCTACTACATGCTGCTCGCACTGGGCGTGAAGTTTGCCGGCGTGGCGGCGACCTCGCTGATCATCGGCGTGCTGCCGATCTCCGTCACGCTGATGGGCCAGAAGGACCACGGCTCGGTGCCGCTCAAGCAGCTGACGCTGCCGCTGCTGCTGGTGGCGGCGGGCATCGCCTGCATCAACCTCGACGTGTTCACCCACGACACCGGCAACGCCGCGCCGCTGTTCGACAAGATCGTCGGCGTGCTGTGCGCCATCGGCGCGCTGCTGTGCTGGACCTGGTATTCGGTCGACAACGCGCGTTACCTGAAGCGCAATCCCCATTTCAGCAGCGGCGAGTGGTCGGCCTTGTACGGCGTGTCGAGCGGCTTGATCGCGCTGGCCATCGCGCTGGCCGCGCTGGCGCTGTTCCATGCCGACGTGACCGGCGCCGGCGCCGTGGCCAGCGGGCGTGACTGGACGCTGTTCTGGATCGTCAACGCGCTGCTGGCACTGGGCGCATCGGTGATCGGCAATCACCTGTGGAACGTCGCCAGCCGCAAGGTGCCGCTGACCTTGTCCGGCCAGCTGATCCTGTTCGAGACGCTGTTCGCGCTGTTGTACGGCTTTATCTACAAGCAGCAGCTGCCGCGCGGGCTGGAGGTGGCGGCCATGGTGCTGCTGGCCGCCGGCGTGATGTGGTCATTGCGCGTGCATGCGCTGGACGAAAACAGCGAGCCCCACGCCGGCTAGTCCGGCTTGATGCGCTCGGCCACCAATGCGGCCATGGCCCCGTCCTTCAAGCCTTCGACAACGCCGCGCTGGTCTTCCGCGCCGCGGTTCTGGCTGACCTTCCATTTGCCCACCAGGCTGTCGATCGGGATTTCGATGCCGACGATGCCCTTCATGGTCGCGGCCAGGAAGTCGGCCGGCGCGTCGGCCGGCGCCCAGGGCTGCGGCATGCGGCCTTCCTGCGAGGCGGTCAGGTCGTCCAGCTGGCGGCGCAGCCACAGCGGATCGTCGACAGTGCGGCCCACGCCGCGCGCCTGCACCATCGCGTAGTTCCAGGTCGGGACCACTTTGTGCGTGGTGCGCTTGGTTTCGTACCAGGTCGGGCTGATGTAGGCCTCCGGCCCCTGGAACACGACCAGGCATTGCGGGGAAGCTTCCAGCTTGCGCCACAAGGGATTGGCGCGGGCCACGTGGGCGCGCAACAAGCCCAGGCCATTCGGTCCTTCATCGGCGTACAGCATGAACGGAATCAGGTCGGCGGTGACGCCGTCGGCGCCGGCCAGGATCAAGGTGGCCAGCGGCCGGGTGCGCATCAGGCCATGGCGGACTTCAAGGCGGTCTTCGGCAAAGGCGGCGGGCAAGTACATGCGCGGTTCAATCCAGCAGGCCGTTTTCGCTCAGCACGTCCTGGATCAGCTCCAGCCGCAGCACGGGATTCTCCTGCAGCAGCAGGCGCTGTTTCTCTTCCAGGTCCAGCCGCAGCAGCTCGCACCAGCGGTTCGCCACCCAGCCGGCTTCGTCCAGCCGGTACGGCGGCGCCAGCGGCATGTTGGCGGTGGAGATCTGCTTCTTCTGCAGCGACCGTATCAGCGCGCCCAGCGCGTTGGCGACATCCTGCTGCTCGCTCGGCACGGGCACCACCATGTCCTCGGCCACCTCGTCGACTTCCGCCATCCACAGGCCGTGCTTGAGCTGCTCGGCCGATTTGATCTGGAAGCGCGTGGTGCCGACGCAGGAGATTTGCAGCAGGCCGGGTAGCGGCGCGGTCCAGTCCAGGATGCGCGCCATGGTGCCGGCGCCCGACAGGGTTTCCTGCTTGTCCGGCACGCGGGTTTCGCTGCCTTCGAGCAGCGGCACCACGCCGAATTCCTCGCCGCGCGCGATGCAGCGCTTGATCAGGTCGAGGTAGCGTACTTCGAACACTTGCAATGGCAAATGCCCGTCCGGGAACAGGATGGTATTGAGCGGAAAGAGCGGAATCGATGACATTCCGCTATCATCGCATGAAATTGCCGAGATCGGATTAGACGGCGGCCACTATCCTTGCCGCAAACCTAGGGACGGCGATAAATCACGCCTGCTTTCATCACAAAAGCAACGCTGCGCAGCGCCGCGATATCCTGCGTGGGATCGCCCTGCACCGCCACCACGTCGGCCAGGTAGCCGTCGCGGATCTGGCCCAGCGATGCGGCCTTGTCGAGCACGGCCGCGTTGACCACGGTGGCGGCCTTCAGCGCCTCCACCGGCGTCATGCCCAGCCTGACCATCCACTCCAGCTCGCGCTCGTTGCTTCCATGCGCAAACACGCCGACGTCGCTGCCGTTACCGATCGTCACGCCCAGCTTGCGCGCCAGCTGGAAGGCGCGCGCCGCAGCCTGCATGGACGGCGTCGGCGGACCGCCGCGCTGGTACTTCTGGAAGTATTCGCTGGTCGCTTCCGGCGCCGTCAGCGTCGGGAAATACGCGACGTGGCGCTCGGCCATCAGGCGGAAGGTGGCCTCGCTGCCACCGTAGCCATGCTCGATGCTGTCGACCCCGGCCAAGGTGGCGCGGCGCATGCCCTCGTCAGTGCTCGCATGCGCTGAAACCTTGCGGCCCGATTCGTGGGCGGCGGCCACCAGCGCATTCAATTCGGCCTGCGAGAAGGTCGCGTGGGCGCTGCCGTCGGCACCGCTGCGGTAGTCGGCGTAGACCTTGATCCAGTCGGCGCCGCGGGCGCCCTGCTCGCGCACCGCGCGGGTCACCTCGTCGACGCCGCTGGCCTCCTGCGCTCCTTTCGGCAAATCGACATCGGCGCGGTAGCCGCGCGGCGACGGGCCGTAGCTGCCGGTGGCGACGATGGCGCGCGTGGCGATGAATAAACGCGGACCGGGAATAATGCCGTCTTCAATCGCCTTTTTAATCGCGACATCCGCATACAGCGCGCCTTCCGTGCCCAAATCGCGCAGCGTGGTAAATCCGGCCTGTAATGTGGCGGCCGCATGGCGCCCGGCCAGCAAGGTCCGGTATTCCACCGATTCCTTTAACACCTGGTCGTCCCACGAGGTCTCGTTATACGGATGCAGCAGCACGTGGGAGTGCAAATCCATTAATCCGGGGATCAGCGTGGTGCCCGGCAGGCCGATACGCTCGGCGCCGGCCGGGATATTCATTTTATCGGCGGGCCCGACCGCCGCGATCTTGCCGCCCGCGATAAGCACGGCCCAATTCGCATGCGGCTGGCCGTCGCCGGTCCATACGCGGTCCGGACTTAATAATATGTCAGCAGCGCGCGCGGCAGGCGCAAACGCGGAGAATACGGAGACGAAAGCGGAGAATAAGACTGCGGCGCGGCTACTCATCATGGATGGCGTCCGAAAAAAGAAAAGCCGGGGCCGGGTTTAATCGATATAAACCCTGGCGCCCCGGCTTTGCGGAGAAATTACTTAATCAGATACTGCGCTTTGTCCTTGCCTTCCAGCCATTTTGGCGCGCGGCCACGGCCGGTCCAGGTCTGGCCGGTGGCATCGTCACGGTACTTGGTCGGCACCGGCGCACGGGTCTTAACGGGCTTGACCTTGGCCACGCCGCCCAGGTCCGCCACGGTCAGGCCGTATTCACGCATGATGGCGGTAACCTTTTCCTTGGCCTGTGCGATTTCATTTTTTCGCGCGCTCTCGGCCAGATTTTCCAGCTCGGCGATCTTGGCTTTGTATTCCTGGTAAGTCGTCATCTTATTTCCTTCGTATCGGCGGGTTAGATTAAATAAAAACCACTTGTGACAATGTGTGAGAATTTATATCCGCAATTTACCATAACTTTACGAAAATTCTCCAGAGATAGTCGTGATAAATACCAATATAGCTAGAAAAATGAATATTTTCCACAACTGTCGTTCAATCGGAACGCAGTTCAGGCGGTTTTACGACGGCGCCGCATTATCCAGGTCGATAGTCCGGTAATAAAGAATAAGGCCGGCAGCAAACCGGCGCCAACCATTACCGCGCGGCCGGTCGCGGCGCCGAATTGGCCCGAATGCAGCGGGAATAAGGCGGCCAGGAAGCGGTCGCCGGCCGGGCCGGCCAAAGGATTAACTGTTTCAATTACCGCGCCGCTGCGGATATCAATCAGCAGGCGCAGCGTGCCGGTGCGCTGCCAGTCGTCGGCGCGGCGCAAACGCACCTGGTACAGGCCGCGGTCGGGCAAGCGATTCAGCGCCAGCAGGATCGCGCCATCGCTCAGGTGCTGCTCGGCGATGGCCTTGGCGTCGTTCCACGAAATGCCGGCTTCGCCTTTGGCCAGCGCCGGCAAGGCGATGGCGCGGTGCTCGGCGCTGACCGGCGCCACCTGGCCGACCAGCGCGCGCGCCAGTTCCGGCAGGCCGTTGTAGAAACCGGTCACCGCCGTCACCAGCATCAGCACGATCGCCAGCAGCCCGGCCGAGCGGTGCAGGTCGAAATTGGCGCGGTAGGCGTTCTGGCGCCAGCGTACGTTCAGCGCCCGCTTCCAGCCCTGGGCCGGCGTCGGCCATGCCAGCAGCAGGCCGGCCGCCAGCAGCGCGACCCAGGCCAGCGCCAGCCAGCCGAGCGCGGCGCGGCCGGGCTTGCCCTGCAGCAGATTGGCGTGCCAGCGCTGCAGGCTGGGCATCAGGCGCGGCGCATCGAGGCCGAACTCCTCGCGGCTGCGGCTGCCCAGCACGGCGCCGCTGCAGGAATCGAGCATCGCCTCGGCATCGCCGACGCCGGGCGCCTTGAAATACAGGCCGTAGCTGGCGCCGGGGTGGGATGGCAGGTAGACCGAGCCGACCTTGGCTTGGGGCCATTGCCGCTGCAGGCTGGCGACCGCGCCGGCCACATCCAGCGGCGCCGCGCATGGCACGCGGTTGTGGAACAGCTGCGGATTGAGGCGCTCGTCGAGTTCATGGTTGAACACCAGCAGGCTGCCGCTCAGGCCGGCCAGCACCAGCAGCAATCCCAGGGTCAGGCCCAGCCAGCGGTGCAACCATTGCACGGTCGGGCGGATGACACGGCGCAGGCTGCGGCGTGGGCGATGAGTGAAGGTGCGCGTAATTCTCACCGCAGATCAACCGCAGAGCGCCTGCGGCTGCGGGCCTTCGTGCACCACCTTGCGGATCAGGTTGGCCAGGCGGCAGGTCGCCGGGCCGGCCACCTCGGGATTGGCCACCACCAGCGACAGCGACAGTTTGCGGCGCTGGCCGACCCGCAGCGGCAGCGGCTTCAGCAAGCCCTGCTCCAGCTGGCTGCGGATCTTGTGCTCGGCCAGCCAGCCGAAACCGATGCCGTTGCAGATCATTTCCATCCGCGTGTGCGGACTGGTGACGCTCCAGCGCTGGTTGCTGTTGAGCCAGCCGTGGTCGCGCGGATTCAGGGTGCCGGAGTCGCGCACGACGATGTGCAGGTTGCGGCTCAGGTCGTCCACCTCCAGCTCGCGTCCCAGCGCATGCAGCGGGTGGCAAGGATGGGCCACGGCGATGAATTCGATATCCATCAGCGCATCGCCGAGGAAGCCCGATGGAATGCGGCTAGCGATGGCGATGTCGACGCGCTTTTCAATCAGCGCGTCCTCGGAGCCGGACAGCACCGTCTCCTCCAGGTTGACGCGCGTATGCTTGGCCCACGGCTCGAACTCGCGCAGCACCTGCACCAGCAGCTCGACCGGGAACAGGCTGTCGACGGCGATGCTGACCTGGGGCTCCCAGCCCTCGGCCAAGCTGCCGGCCAGTTGCTCCAATTGGAAGGCGTCGCCCAGCAGCTCACGCGCCTTGTTCAGCAAGGCTTCGCCGTTCCTGGTCAGGCGCGCGCGGCGGCCATCGATTTCCAGCAGCTCGACGCCCAGCTGCTCCTGCAGCTTGGCCACCATGTAGCTGACCGACGACTGGCTGCGGTGCAGCGCCTCGGCAGCCTGCGCGTAGCCGCCGCATTCCACGATCGCCTGCAACACCTGCCACTGCTCCAGCGTACTGCGCGGTATCTTCACTTGGATTCCATGACGAAGGTGCCGTCCCAGTCGTCCGGCGGCGGGTTGTCGGCCATGTGGGCGCAACGGTCGATGTAGAGAATGGCGACCTGGTCGTTCGGATTCAACGCCAGCACCTCCTCGAACAGCTTGCTGGCGGCCGCCCAGTTGCGCCTGCGGTAACTCTGCAGGCCGTTGCGGAACAGGCCCATGGCGTCGATCAGCTGCGGATAGCTTTCCTCGCTGTGGTAATCCATCACTTCGTAGATCGACACGGGCTGCGTCTTGCCCTTGACCACCACGATGTCCACCTCGCGCATGCGGTAGGTGCCGCGCAGCGCGCGGTAGGTGAATTCGCTGATCAGGATGTGCGCGCCGTACTGCTTGCAGGCCGATTCCAGCCGCGCCGCCAGGTTCACACCGTCGCCGATGATGGTGTAGTCCATGCGCTTCTTGGAGCCGATATTGCCGGACACCACCTGGTCGGAATTCAGGCCGATGCCGATTTCCACCGGCAGCTTGCCCTCGCGCACGCGGACCTGGTTCCAGGCGCGCAGCTCGGTCATCATCGCGATGGCGCTGCGCACGGCGCGGTCGGCGTCGTCGTCGTGGCCGACCGGGATGCCGAAGGCGGCCATGATGGCGTCGCCGATGAACTTGTCGAGCATGCCCTCTTCGCGCTGGATGCAATCGACCATCATCGTGAAGTATTCGTTCAGCAGGGTCACCGTGCCCTGCGCGCCGAGCTGCTCGGTGATGGTGGTGAAGCTGCGGATGTCCGAGAACAGCACCGTGGCCAGCACGTTTTTACCGCCCAGCATTTCGGCGCCATTGGCCACCATCTGGTCGGCGATGCCGGGATCCATGTAGCGCGACATGGTCGAGCGCAGCCGCTTCTCGCTGGAGATGTCCTCGATCATCAGCATCCAGCCGATGCGTTTCTTCTCCATCGACAGCAGCGGCTGCACGCTGAAGTTGACCGACAGCGTCTCGCCCTCGACCGCCAGTTCGGCGTCCATCAGGTGCTCGGCCGACTGGTTTTCCTCGACATGGTGCAGCTTGTCCATCACCCAGGTGTTGGCCGCGCCAAAGAAATCTGCGGCGCTCTTGCCGACGATGCTGCCGCTGTCGGTGCGCAGGATGCGCAGGCCGGCGGCGTTGCAGGTGACGATTTTTTCCTGGCTGTCCAGCGTGATCACGCCGTTCGACATCGACTCCAGCATCGCTTCGTTGTAGTTCTTGATCTGCTGGACGTCGGCAAACAGCTTGGCGTTTTCCAGCGCGATCGAGATTTGCGCGGTGAACGCGCGCAGCCGCGATTCGTCTTCATGGGTGAACGGCCCGCCGCGCTTGTTGAGCACCTGCGTCACGCCGATGATCTTGCCGGCCTTGTTGACGATCGGCACGCATAGGATGGAGCGCGTGAAATAGCCGGTGCGCTTGTCGAACGCCGGGTTGAAGCGCAGGTCGGCGTAGGCGTACGGGATGTTGATGGTCTTGCCGGAGGTGAAGACGGCGCCGGCGATACCGGCCGTGTTCGGCAGGCGGATCTGCAGCGACTCCAGGCCCTGCCCCACCTCGGACCACAGCTCGCCGGTTTTCTCGTCGTTCAGGAACAGGGTCGAGCGCTCGGCGTTGAGCAGGCGCGTGGCCTCGCCCATCACCTTTTGCAGCAGCGAGCCGAGCTTGATGTCGGCCGTGACCTCGGACACCACGTCGATGAACTCCATCTCCTGGCGCCGGATCTTCTTCATGCTCTCCAGGAAGCGCGCGCTTTGCAGCGCCAGCGTGCCCTGGGTGGTCAGCGCCTCCAGCAACTGCAGGTCGGCGCGGGTGAACTTGCCGCGCCGCTTGTTCAGCGTTTGCGACACGCCGATGATCTCGCCCTTGAAAGTCTTGATCGGCACGCACAGGATGTTGCGGGTGACGAAGCCGGTCTGCTCGTCGATCGAGCGGTTGAAGCGGGCGTCGGCGTAGGCGTCGGCGATCATCACCGCTTCGCCCGTGGTGAACACGTGGCCGGCGATACCGGTATGGTTGAGGAAGCGGATTTCGCGCTGGATATTGCCCTGGGCGACGCGCGAGAACAGCTCGCCGGTTTCGGCGTCGTTGAGGAACAAGGTGCCGCGTTCGGCGTCCAGCTCTTCGGTGGTGACTTCGACCAGCGCGGTCAGGATTTCGTCCAGCGTGTCGTAGGCGGCCATGCGGCGCGACACTTCAAGCAGCAGCTCGACCTGGCGCAGGCGCTTGCGTTGCGCGCCGGCGACGGCCTGGGCCGAGGCGGCGTCGCTGCCGTTGGCGGCGGTCTTGGCCGCCGCGCGGATGGCGACCGGCTTCGCCGCTTTTTCGCCCACGCTGCGGATGGTCGGCTTGGCGCTCATACGCGAGCCTCCAGCTCGTCGCGCAGCGCGCGTATGGTCTCGTGCAACTGGGCGATCTCGGCGTGATGGGCGGTATGGGCCTGCTGCAGCGCGTCGATTTTTTCCTGCGTCAGTTTTTCCAGGCTGGTGCGCAAGGCGGAAACGGTGTCGCGCAACTGGGCGATCTCGCCCTGGGCGGCGGCGGTGGCGGCCTTGACCGCCAGTTCGCGCTCGGCCTGCGCCTGCTCCAGCGTGGTCCGCAACGAGGTCACGGTGGCCTTGACCTGCTGCGATTCGCTGTGCGCCGACGACAGCGCGTCCTGCACTTCGCGCTGGCGTTCCTGGTGCGCCGCCTCCAGTTCGGAGCGCAGCACGACCACGGTGCGCTGCAAATCGCGCACCTCGGCCAGCGCCAGACGCAAACTGTCGTCGTCGACCTGGATGATCTCGGTAACTTTAGGCTTTTTCAGGATAGTCCCACGGCAAATAAGTTCACCGCCGCATCATACCACCCTCAGAATCGCTTCTCTACCGTTACCCGCAGCTGGGTTTCGCCGCTGGCGACGGACATCCGGTTCTGCGTGCCGTTGGCGTCGCTGTACAGGCTTTCGGTGGTGTAGTCCTGGGCCAGCAGGTTGGACACCGCCACGCGCAGGTTGTTTTGCGGATCGAGCTTCCACAGCGCATACACGTCCAGGTCGCGCCGCACCGACGAATAGCCGCCCTGGGTGCCGCTCAGGCGGGCCAGGCCGCCGTTGCGGAAGCTGAAATTGCTGCCGGTGCTGAGCACGCCGCTCGGGCTCTTGTAGTCCACGCCCAGGGTGGCGCTGATCGGCGTTTGCTGGTCGAGGCGGTTGTCCGGACCGGGCACGCTTTCCACGCGCGACCAGTTGCGGCTGACGCTGGCGCGCAGGTCCAGCGCCGGCGCCGTGTCCAGCAGCGCGCGCATCGGGAACTTGGCTTCCAGTTCGATGCCGCGGGTTTCGGCGCGGCCGTCGTTGATCGAGGTCGAGACCCAGCGCTGGTCTTCATACAGCAAGCCCTGGTGGGTGTAGTTTTCGATGCGGCGCACCGAGGCGCTGGCGCTCAGCAGGCCGCCCTCGCCCCAGTAATGCTCGATCGACGCATCCAGGCCCAGCGCCAGCTCCGGCTTCAGGTTCGGATTGCCGCGACGGTCGGGCTCGGTCGGGCTGTTGTTGGTCGAGGTGAACTTGCGCGGTATCAGCGCGGCGGTCGACGGCGCCTTGTAGGTGCGCGTCAGGGCCAGGCGCACCTGGTCCTTCTTGTTCGGCAGCTTGATCAAGGTCTGCATCAGCGGGCTGAGCACGCTGGAGCGCTGGCTCACCGCGTCGAAGTTGTTGCCGTCGCTGCGGGTGTCCAGGCCTTCCCAGCGCAGGCCGGTATAGACCGACCACAGCGGCGTGACATTCCATTCATCCTGGCCGAACAGCGCCAGCCGCGTGACCTTGGCGCCGAAGCCCTCGTCGGTGTTGACCGGCGAACTGCCCGGCAGCGGCGCTTCGCGCTGGTTGCGGACGTCGTCGCGCTGGGTGACGCCGGCATCCCAGCCCAGCGCCAGGGCGTGCTCGGTCGGCGCCTCGCCCTGCCCGTCCGCCGGCGCGGAGCCGAAGGTCAGCGGCGTCGAATATTTGCCCTGGGTGCTGAAGCCGGTCTCCTTGCTTTCCGACACGACGGTGCGCGCCAGCGTCGCCGGCAGGCCGTTGTTGCCGCCAAGCTGGAAGGAATCTGCGGTGTTGCGGTTTTCGCTGACGGCCGCCTTCAGATCCAGCTTGGCGCCCTCGGCCAGCTTGTGCACCCAGTTCAGGTCGGTGCGGCCGAAACCGTTGTGGTTGCTGAAGGTGCTGTCGACGCGGTCGTAGTCCGGCGGCGCGCCGAGGTCGGTGGTGATGCGGCGGTGGCTGTTGCCGGCGAACTGGTTCAGGTTGAAGAACGATTGCGAGGTCAGCGTATCGCCGCCGTCCAGCGTCCAGTTGATGCGCGGCGACAGGTTGAAGCCGTCCGAGCGGCCCTGGTCGCGCGAGGTGGCCGAGCGGTCCAGGTTGGGGATGCCGGCGGCGTCGGTGCCGGTGTCGAACGACGGCGTCATGCGGTTGTACATATAGCGCCAGGCGTTGCCGCCGAAGGAATACGACATCCGGCCGTCCTTGTCCGACATCTGCAGGCTGACGGACGGCGAGCTGAACTTGCTGCCCTTGCTCTCGCTGAACTTGACCTCGTGCTGGGCCGCCTTGAGCGCCTTCTTCAGCACGATATTGATGGTGCCGGCGATCGACTGCGTGCTGAACTCGGCGCTGGCGGCGCGCAGGATCTCGATGCGTTCGATGACGTCCGGCGCCAGGCTGTCGATGGCGAAGCCGGCCGGCGCGCGTTCGCCGTTGATCAGGATCTGGGTGTAGCCGCTGCCGAGGCCGCGCATGCGGATCTCGCCGCCGCCGCGGCCGGCCGCGCCGCCGACGGTGATGCCGGGCAGGCGCTTGAGCACGTCGTTGACCGAGGTGTCGCCGTATTTCTGGATTTCCTCGCTGCCGACGACGGTCTTGCTAGCGGTATCATCGCGGCGCGCGTCATAGCTGGCGGCGGCGCCCTTGATCTCCACCTTTTGCATGACCGGTGGCGCGGCCTCCTTGGCTGCCTGAGCCTCGTCGGCATGCGCGGCGGCGGAGAAACAGATGGAAAAAACGGCGGCGGCGATCGGCGTCAGGCGTGGTGGCTTCATGGCTCAGTACAAAAGGGGGCAAGTTGTCAGACAAGTAGGGGAGTTTGCATTATGCCTTGGTTTATTAAAATGTTCAGAAAAAAACAAGTTCGGCGCGCTGTTTAGCCCAATTTCATAAACTGCCATGGAGGAAAAGATAAATGTGGGCGCTATAATGCGCGATCGTTAATTGCCAGGATCCCCTATCGTGTCTCGCCTTGCCGTGCTGCCGCAATACCTGCTTCCCAAGGGAGCGTTGACCAACTTCGCCGGCCGCGTTGCCGGCGCCAAGGGCGGGGCCATGACCACGCGCCTGATCCGTTGGTTTGTCGGCCGCTACGACGTCAACATGGACGAGGCGCTCGATCCCGACATCAGCCACTACGCCAGCTTCAACGAATTCTTCACCCGCGCGCTGCGCCCGGACGCCCGCCCGCTGGCCGACGCCGACTTCATCTGTCCGGTCGACGGCCGCATCAGCCAGTTCGGCGCCATCGAGGACGACCAGATCTTCCAGGCCAAGGGCCACAAGTTCAGCACCACCGCGCTGGTCGGCGGCGACGCCGCGCTGGCCGCCAAGTTCCAGCACGGCAGCTTCGCCAACCTGTACCTGAGCCCGCGCGACTACCACCGCATCCACATGCCTTGCGACGGCAAGCTGACCCGCATGATCTATATCCCGGGCGAGCTGTTCTCGGTCAACCCGACCACCGCGCGCGGCATACCCGGCCTGTTCGCCCGCAACGAACGCGTGGTCTGCGTGTTCGACACCGCCAACGGTCCGTTCGTCATGACGCTGGTGGGCGCCACCATCGTCGGCAGCATGGCCACCGTCTGGCACGGCGTGGTCAACCCGCCGCGCGCGCCGCAGATTTGCGAATGGCAGTATGGCGACCAGAACATCGTGCTGAAAAAAGGCGAGGAGCTGGGCCGCTTCCTGCTCGGCTCCACCGTCGTCATGCTGTTCCCGAAAGATACGCTGGGCTTCAACCCGGCCTGGCAACCGGCCGGCCCGGTGCGCCTCGGCGAGATGATGGCCAACCTGAAGAAGTAATTACACGCCGCCGAACTGCGTGATGCCGTCGTCAAACGCGGCCTGCAGCATATCGAGAAAGACCCGGGTCTTGGCCGGCATCAGCCGGCGGCCCGGGAACACGGCCCAGCCCGTCACTGTCGGGAACGACCATTCCGGCAGCACCCGCACCAACTCCCCCGACGCCAGGTATTCCTTGGCAAACATCTCCGTCGACGCGGCGATGCCCACGCCCGTGGTGGCCATGCGCACCAGCAACTCCGGCGAATTGGCCAGCAGCCGCACCGGCAGCTCGCGCTCCCATTCGGTCTTGGCGCGCAACAGCTTCCAGCGTATCAGGCCGTTCAGGCGCGGCGGCAGGCTCAGCAAATCGTGCTTGAACAGGTCGTCCGGATGCTCGGGCAGCCCGCGCAACGAGGTGTAGGCTGGCGCGGCATACAGCGCGATCTTGCTCAGCGTGACGCGGCGCGCGGCCAAAGACGAATCGTCCGGCAGATTGCCCATGCGGATGGCCAGGTCGAAGTTCTCCGCCACCAGGTCCACCCGGCGCGGCGACAAATCCAGTTCCAGCGCGATCTGCGGATAGTCGTTGAGAAAGCGCGCCATCACCGTGCCCATCGCCATATTGGCGAAGTCGGCCGGCATCGACACGCGCAGCAAGCCGCTGGGGGCGCCCTGCCGGTGCTGCGCCAGCGCGCCGGCCAGTTCGGTTTCATCGGCCACGCGGCGCGCATGTTCCAGCAGGCTGGCGCCGAACTCGGTCAACACCAGCTTGCGCGTGGTGCGCTGGAGCAGGCGCTCGCCCAGGTGCGCCTCCAGCAGCGAAATCCGGCGTGACACCGTCGATTTCGGCAGCTGCACCCGCTGCGCCGCCAGGCTGAAGCTGCCGCATTCGACGATGCGGGCAAACAGCAGCAGGTCGCCAGGATCGATTTCCACGCATTTCCTCCCTCATTGTTCCATCAGTGGATTAATGTTATCCATTTTAACGCCTTCCGCATCGAAATTGGAACTGCTAAAGTTACTCCATCGCAGCAACCAACCCGACACGAAGGAGCAACACCATGAACATCCTGCAAATCAATTCCAGCGCCCGCAGCACCGGTTCCGAATCGACCCGCCTGGCCGACGCCATCGTCGCCAAACTGCGCGCCACCCACCCGACCGCCGCCCTGACCCGCCGCGACCTGGCCGCCGATCCGCATCCGGTGATCGACGAACCTACGCTGCAGGCCCTATTCACCCCGGCCGACCAGCGCACAGCCGAACAAGCGGCCCGCGTGGCGCTGGACGACGCGCTGATCGCCCAGGTGCAAGCGGCAGACGTGGTGGTGATCGGTGCACCGACCTACAACTTCGGCATCACCGCCCAACTGAAAAGCTGGTTCGACGCGATTGCCCGCGCCGGCGTGACCTTCAAGTACGGTCCAACCGGCCCGGTTGGCCTGCTGACCGGCAAAAAAGTCTACGTCGCCCTGTCGCGTGGCGGCATGCACCGCGATGGTCCGACCGACACCCAGCTGGCTCACATCAAGATGTTCCTGAGCTTCGTGGGCCTGACCGACGTGCAATACATCTTTGCCGAAGGCCTGGGCATGGGTCCGGAAGCAGTGGCCAAGGCGCAAGCGCAGGCCGAAGCGGAAATCAACGCCGTTCTGGTATAACCGACGGGCGGCGCAGCAAACCACATAGGAGAGTGTCATGACTGATCAAGTAAAAAACGAACGCAGCGTAGAACGCATCATCCAGGGCCAGGCCGTCATGGACGGCGCGGGCGTCAAGATCAATCGCGTGTTGACGCAGCCCCTGCAGCGCCGTCTGGATCCATTTTTGATGCTGGATAATTTCGGCAGCGACCAGGCCAACGACTACATCGCCGGCTTCCCCAGCCATCCGCATCGCGGCTTTGAAACGGTGACCTACATGCTCGAAGGCCGCATGCGCCACAAAGACAGCGCCGGCAACGAAGGCTTGCTGACCAACGGCGGCGTGCAATGGATGACCGCCGGCCGCGGCGTGATCCATTCGGAAATGCCGGAGCAGGAAGAAGGCGTGATGGAAGGCTTCCAGCTGTGGCTGAACCTGCCCGCCAAGGACAAGATGCGCGCGCCGTGGTACCGCGATTTCAACGGCGCCGACGTGCCGGCCTACACCACGGCCGACGGCGTGGCGGTGAAAGTCATCGCCGGCAACAGCCACGGCGTGGCCGGCGCGGTGCAGCGCGAAGTGACGGAGCCGATTTATCTCGACATCCATCTGCCCGCAGGCGCCAGCTTCAGCCAGTTGGTGCCGGAAGGTCACAACGCCTTCATCTTCACCTATCGCGGTTCGGTGAAGATCGGCGACAAGGACGTGGCGTCGGGCCGCATGGCGATCCTGGCGAACACGCCGGGAGCCGATGGCGTGACCGTGCATGCTTCCGAGGCCAGCCGCTTGATCCTGATCGCCGGCCAGCCGCTGAACGAGCCAATCGCGCAGTACGGCCCGTTCGTGATGAACACGCAGGCTGAAATCTTCGCCGCCGTCGAGGACTTCCGCGCCGGCAAGCTGGGCGAGGAAGCCCACGCTTAAGCTTTACAACAGCCGCCGGGCGCGTGACGCCCGGGGCTGTTTTCCCGTATTAACCGCCCCTGCGCTTGTCACGCGCGGCAAGCAAGCAGCGCATTAAGCGCCTGAGTCCAGCTTCCCTTTCCCGCGCCTCGCGCTTGTCCCTGTCAGCGAGCAGGCCGCGTAGTTGACGTCGAAGTTGAAAATTGTCGACCGCGTAAGCGATCAGCAGGACAGACACCGTGACGCCGCTGGCTAACTCTCCTGCAAAGTGCCAGGAGGCCCAGGCCAGCACAGCGCAAAAAAGCCCTGTGATCAACAAAGCAAAGCGATCGACCATCACCGGCTCCACGCAAATTTGTAATTCTTCCGCGATTTCTGGTCTTGCCGATAGATACCTGGCCACTGCAAGAGATCGGATGACATGATTTCCTCCGCTGAAGGACGGCTCGGTTTGCCGCTGGTCCAAGCATATATATCCAACGCTGGGGGCGGTTGACTCACATCATGGCCCCGCAGAGTACAGCGTCTCAGGCTAAAATGTGGCCATGATGCCCACACTAATCAAATGGCTGCGCTACCTCAGCCACATCCTCGGCTTTGAGACGGCCGACTCCTTCCCGCCCGGCCATCCGTACGAACGGACGCGCTGGAACGGCGCGTATTTCGACATCGCGTCGGACGTCAAGCCGGATCAGATTGAAAGCAGGCTGTGCGAGGCGATCGGCAACACGCCGCTGGTCTTCGGCTACATCACCAACCCCACGCCGCGCATGCAGCGCGCCTTGCTGGCGATGTTGGAGGAGCGCATGCGCAACAACCGCGGCCGCGCCACCGAACTGGCCGCGCTGCTGGTGGCAGCCTACGACAGCCCGCACATCACCGAAGTCGTGCCCGGCCTGCGCGCGGCCATCGCCGCCACCCGCCACGAGGAAATGCCCGAACGGGCGCGCAGCGTGATGGCCTTCCTGGGATCGATGCAGTCGCCGTTCGACGTCATCGAACTCAACTAGGCGACCGCCCCCGCCGGCGCCGCCGGCCGGGAGAAATTGCCCGGCACGAAACGGTCGCGCAGCTTCATGAATGGCGTCTCCACCAGCAGGTGCAGCAGCCAGCCGGCCAGGATGCTGGCGGCGCTCATCAGGACGATGGCCTGCCACGAATCCGGCCCCCAGCCCGCGTCCTGCAACGGCGCGCGCAGCAGCACGCACAAGGTTTTGTGCGTCAGGTAGATCGCGTACGACCACAGCGCGATGCTGGCGGCGCCCGGCACCCGCAGCCGCTGCAGCAGCGAGCCGGGGCTGAGCGCAGCAACCAGCAGCAGCGAAAAGCTCAGGCCCAGCATCGGATAGCCGACGACCGTCATCGCATAGCCGTAATGGTCTTCGAGGAACAGCGTCCAGGTCAGCGCCAGCAGCGCCGCGCCGGCGGCCAGCGTCCAGTTGCCGAACGAGGTGATGCGCGTCCAGATGCCGGCGTGATGGTTTTTCAGCAGCGCCAGCGCCACGCCCGCCACCAGCTCATCGAAGCGGCACAGCGACGAATAATAGATCAGCGTGTAATAGTTGAAGCCGCCCTGCTCCTCCGGGCCGACATGGTGAGTCCAAAGATAGCTGCGTATCGCCATGCCGGCCAGCAGCGCGCCGGCCACTGTCAGCCACGCCAGCAGCAGCGAGCGGCGGCAGGCGGCGATCGCCAGCGCCACGGCAGGCAGCAGGAAATAAAACTGTTCCTCGACGCACAGCGACCATGCGTGCGAGAACGCGGTGCCGGGAACCAGCGCGATGTTCTGCGTAAAGGTCAGGAACTTCCATAGCGGCGGCAGCACCAGGTTGCCGCGAAAATACGGCCACAAGGCATACAGCGCCAGCACCACATAAAAATTCGGCAAGGTGCGCAGCAGCCGCCGCGCGTAAAACCGTGCCAGCGAAAAGCACTCGCCGCCCGTCCCCTGCTGGCGGCGGATGCCGCCGAGGATCTGGTTGCCGATCAGATAGCCGCTGAGCGCGAAGAACAGGTCGACGCCGGTCCAGCCGATCTCGCCGAACCAGCCGAAGGTCGGACCGCCGCTGACGAACAATATGTAGTGATTGGTGAACACCAGCACAATGGCCAGCGCGCGCAGGGTGTCGAGGCCGGCGTTGCGGCCCGTTAAAGATGGATCCATGCCGCCATTTTAACAAATCATGGCGATATCAACATGGTAACAACGCGGTTGGCAAAGCTGAGCACGGCCGTGCTCTCCGCCGCGATCGCCACGTTGTGGCCATGGCTGGAGTAGTAATCGACGGTACCCAGCCGGATGCTGTCGATCGCCGCGCTGATGCCGGTGCTGATGGTGTAGGCGGCCAGCAGCATGTCCGGCGCGGTGACGAATTTCAGCACCACATCCTGCCCCGTATTGTTCAGGAAAATGGTCTTGCAAGGCTTGACCGTCTTCATCGATGTCTTTTCGGTGAAATCTATCGTCATCATCAGAGCACCCTGAACAGGCCTGCCGGGTAGCCGTCGTTCGTGCGTGCCAGGTCGACACTGATGCGCTTGCCGTCGTCGACCGGCAAGGTGGTGGCTGCCAGCTGCTTGAGGTTGTAGTTGGCGTAGTCGCGCGAGCCATGGAACTCGGCCGACGGCGCCAGCCAGCTCAGCGCCGCCAGCCCCCGGTCCGTCATCGCCCGGCAGCAGGCGCCCGAGCCGTAGACGCCGATCTTGTAGCTGGCCTCGCCCGGCCCGGCCGCCTGGAACGCCTGGTTGATGCCCTCGAAATAACTGGTCACCGCGCCGTCGATATCTTCGTCGCCCGGGTTGAAATCCACCGCGAAGTAGATCGCCGAACCGGACGGTTGGGTAATGACCGAGTGCGCCATCAGGTAGGCGGCCGCGCCGTCGGCGCATCCCTGCGCCCGGCTGAAATAGCTCAGATGGTCGCCGCCGGCCTGCCACAACGCGCCGATCTGGATGCTGGCGTCGGTCAGCGAGCGCGCCTCGGCCAGCGACAAGCTCTTGCCTGCATGGTGACTGTAGTAACGGATGGCGAAATCTATCCCTTGTTGCTTGATTGCAATTGCATGCTGCGTCAGTTCAAACGGCGCTTTCAGTCCAGTCAGGACAACCATGTCGGCTCCTCAAAGTTGGGGGTGGCGTTTCCACCCGAAAATGTTAATATTTGCAAAAGGTGTAGTTATGAAACAACTGTAGTCATTTAGTATAGAAATGGCCTTCCGAAAACCTTCCGAAGGCCAAGTCATTGATTTCGAAGTACTATTTCTAAGCAGAAGAAGGTGCGTGTGAACCACAAAAGCTTCCGTTTCGGGCAGTGGCGGGTCGATCCCGCCACCAATACACTCAGCTGCGGTGAGCTCAACCGGCAGCTGGAGCCGCGGGCCATGGATGTTTTATTGTATTTATGCCACCACCCGCACGTGGTCATTTCCGCCGAAACATTGCTGGACGCGTGCTGGGGCAACGTCGCGCCGAGCGACAACGCCATCCACAAAATCATCACCCAGCTGCGCCGCGCGCTGGACGATTCGGCGGTGGAACCGCGCTATATCGAAACCATCCGCAAGCGCGGCTACCGCCTGCTGGCCGAACTCAGCTACGACGACGACGTCAGCAACGGCAGCTGGCTGCACGCCTCGCCGTTCCGCGGGTTGGAAGCATTCGAGGAAGAACACGCGTCCATCTTCTTTGGCCGCAAGCTCAACGTCGACCAGCTGGTGCAGGTGGTGGTCGCCCAGGCCCAGGCCGCCTGCGCGATGGTGCTGGTGCTCGGCCCGTCCGGCGCCGGCAAGACGTCGCTGGTGCAGGCCGGCTTGATCCCGGCGCTGAAGGCGGGCGCCGCTCCGGCCGACGCCGGTCTGGCGATCAGCGCCCATCTGCAGCTCGATTGCGCCGACATGGGCCAGGCCGGCCTGCTCGACACCCTCGCCAGCGTGCTGCTGGATGCCGAGTTCGATGGCCGGCAACTGTTTGAAAACACCAGCGCGGTGGCCCTGGCCCAGCGGCTGGCGCAAGACCTGCCGGGTGTGATCGAGCAATTGCAAAAGCAAATGCCGGCCATCCAGCTGATGGTCTTCATCGACCGCTTCGAAGCCGTGTTCAGGCTGCCGCACGTGGGCGAGCAAGAGCGCGCCGTGTTCATCAATGTGCTCGACCAGCTGGCCCGTTCCGGCTGCGTTTTGCTGGTGCTGGCCTGCCGCAACGATTTCTACCCGCACCTGTCCGCCTACCCGGCGCTGATGAACTTGAAGCTGCGCGGCGGCCACTTCGACCTGGCGCCGCCCGGCAGCGTCGACATCGCCCAGATCATCCGCCACCCGGCGCAAGTGGCGCAACTGCGCTACACGACCGACGAGCGGGGCGAAAGCCTGGACGAGCTGCTGATCAGCGCCGCGCGGTCCGGCCCGGACACTCTGCCTCTGCTGCAATATTGTCTGCAGGAGCTGTACCGCCTGCGTTCGGCCGACGGTGAGTTGAGCCACGCCAGCTTCCACCAGTTGGGCGGACTCGAAGGCGCGATCGGCGCCCGCGCCGAACAGGTGATCTCGGCACTGGGCCCGGCGCAGATCGCCGCCCTGCCCCATGTGCTGTCGCAACTGGTGCTGGTGGCCGAGGACGAAGCCACCGTCACCTCGCGCCGCGTGCCATGGTCGGCGCTGCGCAGCGATGCCGAGACCAGGCTGGTGCAGGCGCTGGTCGACGCCCATCTGTTCGTCAGCGATCTGCAAGGCGGCGCGCCGGCGTTCGGCATCGCCCACGAGGCGCTGCTGCGGCGCTGGCCGCGGGTGGTGGCATGGATCGAAGAACACCGGCAGACCTTGCAAGTGCGCAGCCGCATCAGCGCGCAGGCCAAGCGCTGGCAGGACAGCGGCCGCGCGCGCGACATGCTGCTGCCGTCGGGCACCCAGACCAACCAGGCGCGCCAATTGATGAAGACGGCCGGCTTCAGCTTCACGCCGCAGGAGCAGGCGTTTGTCCACGCCTCGCTGCTGGGCGTGCGGCGCGGCGAACGGCTGCGGCTGACGATCACCGTGGTCATGGCCGGCCTGGCGCTGCTGGCCGGCGGCCTGTTCCTGATGGCGCGCTCGGCACAGCAGGCGGCCGAGCAGCACCGCACCGAGGCCGAGGGCCTGATGGGCTACATGCTGGGAGAATTCGTCGACAAGTTGCGCCCGCTGGGCAAGCTGGACCTGCTCGACAGCGTCAGCAACCGCGCGCTCAAATATCTGTCCGACCCGGCAAGGCCCGGCGACACCGATACCGCGCTGGCACAGCGCGCCAAATCGCTGCAGGTGCTGTCCGAGGTGAGAATTGCGCGCGCCGACCCAGCCGGTGCCACCACAGCGCTGCTGGCGGGCCGCGCCATCCTGCAACAACAGCTAAAGACCCATTCATCCGACCTGGCCATGATCAAGAGCGCGGGTGAAAACGCGTTCTGGCTGGGCCAGATCCACTTGGACCAGAAGGATTGGGACCAAGCTCAGCGCTATTTCGGCGAGTATCGAGATCACAGCGACCGTCTAGCGGCAGCGGCTCCAGCCGATGTCGACAGCTGGATCGAACAGTCATTTGCCCACAACAGCCTCGGGACAGTAGCCTTGCGGCGCGGTGACGTGGCGCGCGCCGCAAGCGAGTTTGCGCTCTCTGTGGAATTGAAAAGCCGGGCACACGCGCAAAAGCCCCAAGACAAGCAAATCATCGCAGACCTGGCCGACAGCCTGTCCTGGCTGGCCAGTGCCGAAATGCAGCAAGGAAAACTTCCGCAAGCGGAGGCTCTGTACGTTCGCGGCTTGGCGCTGTTGCAAACGCTGCATGACACCTATCCGAACGACGTCTCATGGGTCAACCAGTTGGCTGCGGGATGGTCGCATCAGTCCGATCTGCTCCAGGCTCGCGGCCAGCTTGATGCCGCTTACAATGCCGCCCAGAATGCTCACGAGCTCCTGCGGACCATCGTGGCAAAAGACTTAAGTAACAAAAACTGGCAGCGCAATCTGTACATCGCCGAACTGCGCATGTTCGACACCGACACCCGGAAACGCACGCCGGCCCAGGCGCTGGCGCAACTGGAGCAACTGCAGATCCATAGCTCCGAGTTGAGCCGGCTGGAGCCCAAGCGGCTTAATCTGCAGGCCCTGGTCGCGGTGGTACAACTCCGCAAGGCAACCCAATTGCTCCAGCAAGGCCAGACCAGTTCCGCCGCCAGTGTGCTGCAACCAGCGCTGGACAAACTGCGGGAGTTACATACCGCCGTACCGGCCGAACAAGTGTTCCTGAATGCACTCAACGACGCACTGTTGTTGAACGCCGATCTGCGCGCTCAACAGGACGATGCCTCAGCGCGAGAATCCTGCGCCGAAGTACGTGCACTGCTCCGCCCGCTGGTAAGCGGCAGTTCCGATTTCCACCTGCTGGCACCGTGGGCCAAGGCCCATGCCTGTCTGGATCAAAGCGAGCATGTAGGCGCCGTGAAAAAGCAGCTGGAAGCGATGCCGTATCGAGATGTAACCTATCTGTACTATCTTTCCACCCACCCCGCAAAGAAAGCGAACTCATGAGCAAAATCAAAGCCTCCACGCAATTCATCAACGTCATGGTGAAAGTCAAGGCCGCTGCCACACAAGGCACGTATGACGTTCACACGGCCCCGGAAACGCCATATGTGACGCAACAAGATACTGTCATCAACTATCAAATCTACAACGACGACGGCCAGGACATTATCTTTACCGGCATGACGATCAAGACTTTGGGCAACGACCAATTGAGTGCCGCCAGCGTCAGCATCAGCGGGAAGCAATTGACGTTCAGCGATGCCAATACGTCGAAGGTCACAGTAGCGTTCACGCTGAATTTCAAGGACGCAGACGGCGTCGAATTCTCGCACGATCCACAGGTGCAGAACGATCCGCAGATCTGATACCTATAGTTTCCCAATGTATAGTACCGGCGCGGATGTCTACAGGACCGCGCTGGTGCAACTTAGCCCTTGGGGAAGTTGCGCTACACTGCGGCTTTTGCCACAGACCGGAATCCGCATGATCGACGCCAGCACGCTGCAATTCAAATCCATCCAATACGGCGGCCAGCAGCCCGGCACGCGGCTGATCGTCACCGGCGCCGTGCACGGCAACGAGACCTGCGGCACCAAGGCCATCGGCCGCGTGATGCAGGAGCTCGACAGCGGCCGGCTGCTGATACGCAGCGGCAGCGTCACCTTCGTGCCGGTCACCAATCCGCTGGCCTACGCCAAGGGCGAGCGCTCCGGCGAACGCAACCTGAACCGCAACCTGTTCCCGAATGCGAACCCGCAGGATTTCGAAGACCGCATCGCCAACTGGCTGTGTCCGCTATTGGCGCAGCACGACGTGCTGCTGGACCTGCACTCGTTCAACGCCGCCAGCGAGCCCTTCGTCATGGTCGGCCCGCGCAACAACGACGGTCCGCTGGAACCGTTCAAGCACGAGCAGCAGGAGCGCGCGATGGCGCGCCGGCTCGGGGTCAGGAGGTTTGTCGACGGCTGGCTGCGCACCTACGGCGCCGGCGTGCAACGCCGCCTGCGCGGCGACAGCCAGCTTGAAACCGTGCTGCGCTACGGCATGGGCACCACCGAATACATGCGCAGCACCGGCGGCTACGCGCTGACGCTGGAGTGCGGCCAGCACGCCGATCCGCAGGCGCCGGAAGTGGGCTACCGCGCGATCGTCAATACGCTGGCCTTCCTCGGCCTGATTGACGCGCCGCAGCCGCAGCCGATCTCCGACGACGCCATGGAAGCGCTGAGCATGGCCGCCGTCTACGACAAACAGCACGCGGACGATGCCTTCAGCCAGCCATGGTCCAGCTTTGATCCAGTCAAGCAGGGCGAACTGATCGGCACCCGCGCGGACGGCACGCCGGTGCTGGCCGAGTTCGACGGCCGCATCCTGTTCCCCGACAGCGCGGCCGGCGCCAACAGCGAGTGGTATTACCTGACGCGCGCCAATCCGGCTTTTTAAACGGTCGATACTTTCAGGCCGATGATGCCGCCGATGATCATCGCGATGCAGGCCAGTCGCAGCACGCCGGCCGGTTCGTTCAGCACCGCGATGCCGTAGATCACTGTGCCGACGGTGCCGATGCCGGTCCAGATCGCGTAGGCCGTTCCCAGCGGCAGCGCGCGCAGCGCCAGGCCCAGCAGGCCGACACTGCCGGCCATCGCCGACAAGGTCAGCACCGTCGGCACCAGCTTGCTGAAGCCGTCGGTATATTTGAGTCCGACCGCCCATGCCACTTCCAGCAGGCCGGCCAGGATGAGGATAATCCAGGTCATTATTAGTGTCTCCATTCCAGGGCCGAAACTATATCATCAGCAACAAATGGGTGATAATGTTCCTTCAACTACAAGAAGAGGAGCGCCCATGCAGTTACTGGCACAGATTGTCACCGGCCTGGTGGCACTGATACACGTCTACATCGTTTTACTGGAAACCGTGCTGTTCCAGACGCGCGGCCGTCGCGTGTTCGGCTTGAGCCAGGAAAAGGCCGACATCGTGCAGCCGGCCATGTCCAACCAGGGCTGCTACAACGGCTTCCTGGTCGCCGCGCTGGTGGTGGGATTCGTACATCCGGTTCCGGCGATCGCTTCCGCGTTCACGGTGTTCGGCCTGAGCTGCGTGGCCGTGGCCGGCGTGTGGGGTGGACTAACCGTCAAGCGCTCGATCCTGCTGATCCAGACGCTGCCGGCCCTGATCGGCCTGGCCCTGCACTTCGCCGCCTAAGCCGACGGTTTGCCGGCGGACAGCGGCGGCAGTTTGATCGCTTCGATCACCACCGGGGCGGTTTCGGCGGGCGGCTTGGCGCCGGTGCCGCGCAGGGCCAGCAGCCAGCCGATGCCGTCGAACCAGAACGGCGCGCCCAGCGACGAGGCGAACGCGGTGACGATCCAGCCCATCAACGCGAACGCCAGCGCCGCCAGGAAGGCGCCCACGCTCTTGCCGCCGGCGCCTTCAAACCGCGGCGACGGCCAGCCTATCGGCAACGCCTGTACCGCCTGCACATCTTTTTTGACTTCCATGGCCTTGGCCAGCGGGTCCGCGGGCGGCGCGCCGGCGGGCGCCGCAGGCGGCGGCGTCACGCGGCCGGCCGCGACGCTGTCCGCGCCCTGCTGCGCCAGCCTGGCCGACGCGCCGTCGTCGCGCCATAGCCGCTGGCTCAGGTCCAGCGCGTCGATATTCATCGCGCACGCATAAAACAGCCCGACGCAAAACAGCACGAACTGCGAGCGCCGCTTGTACCAGCCGGTGATGCGCTCCATAACCGTCTCATACCAGATACGCACGGCATTCTCCAGCGCCGCCAGGTCGTCCGGCCCCTCGCCCATAATCGCCAGCAAGGTGCGGCTCAAGCCTTCGTTGCCGACATTGGCCAGCAGGATGGCGGCCGTTTGCGCCTTGCCGTACCTGGTCGTCAACGTGGAGACAAAGGCGCGCGCAAAGATCGACGAGGGAATATACGACGGCATGCGTCCCTGTTGTGCCATGCCGGTGATCAGGGGATGGGTCATGACGGCGGCCGACAGCGAATGCGCGCCCAGCCGGGCCAGCCCGAAGCCGTCGTCGCGCCGCAGGAAACGCTTGATCGACGGCACGATGCCGCGCAGTCGCGGCTTGCCGCCCTGCTCGTGCAGCAGCGTCAGCACGCCGTCCAGCAGCACCTTGGCGCGGGTCTGGAACAACGAGGCGATCGCCTCGCGCGTGGCGCTGCACAGCAGGCTCACCGCCAGGAAGGTGTAGGACAGCCCGATCGCCACATCCAGATAATGACTGGTCATATGAGCCTCGTTAGGATTCAAACAATGTTCCCGTAACATAAAGGATTTTTCGGCCGCCAGCACGTTTTTCTTTTATATCGTAAGATAACGATATTGAAATCGGAAAAACACGATCTATATATCGTTACATGCAGATGGACATAGACGCTATACACAAAGCCCTCGCCAACCCGATGCGGCGCCAGATCCTGGCGTGGCTGAAGGAACCCGAGGTGTATTTCGCCGACCAGCAGCATCCGCTGAGCCTGGGCGTGTGCGCCGGTCTGATCGACCGCCGCTGCGAACTGTCGCAGTCGACCGTGTCGGCGCATCTGGCCACCCTGCTCAAGGCCGGCCTGATCACCTCGCACCGCGTCGGCCAGTGGAATTACTTTAAACGCGATGAAGCCCTTATCCAGGCTTTCATCGATCAAATGTCACTATAGGAAACTTATCATGGCAAATCTCTTCGACCCGATCACCATCGGCGACATCACGCTGAAAAACCGCATCGTCATGGCCCCCCTGACCCGCGCCCGCGCAGTCGGCGGCGCCCGCGTGCCGAACGCCTTGATGGCCAGGTACTACGAGCAGCGCGCCAGCGCCGGCCTGATCCTGAGCGAAGCAACCGCCGTCACGCCGCAGGGCGTGGGCTACGCCGACACCCCGGGCCTGTGGTCCGACGAGCAGGTCGAAGGCTGGAAGCAAGTGACCGCGGCCGTGCACAAGGCCGGCGGCGTGATCTTCGCCCAGCTGTGGCATGTGGGCCGCATTTCCGATCCAAGCTTCCTGAACGGCGAAGCGCCGGTATCGGCCAGCGCGATCGCGGCCAAGGGCCATGTCAGCCTGCTGCGTCCGGAACGCCCTTACCCGGTGCCGCGCGCGCTCGATACCGAAGAGCTGGCCGGCATCGTGGCCGCCTACAAGCAAGGCGCGGAAAACGCCAAGAAAGCCGGCTTCGACGGCGTGGAAATCCACGGCGCCAACGGCTATCTGCTGGACCAATTCCTGCAGGACAAAACCAACCAGCGCAGCGACAACTACGGCGGCCCGATTGAAAACCGCGCCCGCCTGATGCTGGAAGTCACCGATGCCTGCATCGAAGTATGGGGCGCCAACCGCGTCGGCATGCACCTGGCGCCGCGCCGCGATTCGCACGACATGGGCGATTCCAATCCGGCGGAAACCTTCGGCTATGTGGCGCGCGAACTGGGCAAGCGCAAGATCGCTTTCATCTGCGCGCGCGAAGCCGTCGGCGAAGACAGCCTGGGCCCGTTGCTGAAGAAGGAATTTGGCGGCGTCTACATCGCCAATGAAAAGATGGACAAGCAGACCGCGCAGCAGGTGCTGGAAGCCGGCACCGCCGACGCCATCGCCTTCGGCAAGGATTTCATTTCCAATCCCGACCTGCCGCGCCGCCTGCAGACCGGCGCGCCGCTGAACCCATGGAACGCCGCAACGTTCTACGCGCCGGCGGAAGAGGGTTACACGGACTACCCTGCCCTGGCGTAATGAAACAAGGGAGCCTCGGCTCCCTTGTTCATTAACGCGGCTGCGTGTAATTGACCGGCACGAACACGTAACCGCCCTTGCCGTTGGCGCGCACATGGCCCAGCGCCGGGAACGACAGGTGCGGCGCGCCGATCAGGTAGCCGCCCGTGGCCGCCGCGGCGAACGCTTTCTTGCGCTCGGCAATCGCCACCTTGCTGTCGGTGTCGAACTCGATGCCGACGCCCGGATCGTCAAACTGCACCGCCTGCACGTGCAGCAGATCGCCCAGCAGCACCAGCTTCTGCCCCTTGCTCTCGATCACGTAGGTGATGTGCCCTGGCGTATGGCCGCCGTTGAAATACGACTTGATGCCAGGCACCAGCTCGCTGTTGGCGACGATGGGCTGGAACTTGCCCGCCTTGACATAGGGATTGATCGACACCATCGGCCCCTGGAAATTATCCTTGGCCTCGGCCGGCGCCTTGTCCAGGTTGGCCTGGTTCAGATAGTAGTCCGCGTCCAGCTTGCCTGCGCGCACGATGGCGTTCGGAAACACCCGCTGCTCGTTGGCCGCCAGGCCGCCGACGTGGTCGCCGTGCATGTGGCTGATGTAGATCTCGTCGACCTGCTCCGGCTTGTAGCCGGACGCCTTCAGATTGCCCAGCAACTGCCCCAGCGTCGGACCGAACAGGCTGGCCGCGCCGGTGTCGATCAGCACCAGCTTGCTGCCGGTATTGATCAGGAAGCCGTTGACCGAGGTCTGTATCGGGCTTTTCTCGAACGCCTTGGCCAGCGCCGCGTCGGTCTTTGCCGGCGGCTGCTTCAGCAGCTTGTTGACCGGCAAATCCAGGGTACCGTCGTTCAGCACGGTGACTTCGAAATCGCCCAGCGTGGTGCGGTAAAATCCCGGCGCCTGGAACTTGGCCATCGGCGCGGCGGCCTGCGCCAGCGAGCACGCAGCGGCCACGGCCGCGAAGAGCGCGGCCGAGCGGGTCAATTTGGTCGTGATCATAGCTTCCCTTATTGTTGTGAATTATGAGAATCGCTACGATACCGCAAAATTAACTTTTTGGCCGGCGCTCGCTAGAAAGTCATCGGCAGGCGCACCGACAGCTGCACGTCGGGCGTGTCGCGCGTCAGCCCCGCCCCCACGGCGACGTTGAGCGTGCGCTTGTCGTTGATGCGGTAGGAGAACCCCAACAGCAAGGTACCCAGTTGCGTGCGCACCGAGCCGGGCACCGGCAAGCCGTTCTGGCGCGTGCGCGCGACCGAGCTGTGGTCGTAGCCAAAGCTCATCAGCGCCTTGTCGTTCAGCGCCAGGCCGACGCCGAAGTTGAAGCCGACCACGTCGCCCGGCTCGACCGTGCCCAGCGGCTCCCACTCGCCGTTCAGCACCTTGCGGTTGACGTTGCTGCGCTTGAAGTTGTGCAGATAGCTGACGCTGCCGAACAGGATGGCCGGGTCGCTGGAATACAGCCAGGTCAGGCTCGGCTGGATCGCATAGAAGCCCGAGCCGGTCGGCAATTCCAGCGGCAGGCCGGTGCCGGTGGCGTTCGGCCCGACGCAGCGCTTGCTGCAATCGGTGATGACGCTGAACGGATCGGTGCCGGTGCGCGACTTGACGCGCAAGCCCGCCACATAATACGGCTTGTCGGCCGCCCCCTGGTTGAGCTGGTAGCGCAGCGCCACTTCGGCGTCGCCGACGCCCTTGCCGCTGGTTTCAAACACATTGTCGACGCCGGTGCCGGTAAAGATTTCGCGGCTGACGGTCGAATCGCTGCGGTACACATACGGCACCTTCAGTTCCAGCTCGGCGCGGTTGCTCAGGCCGTAGCGCACGCTGGCCGTGCCGGTCAGCGTGTTGCGCTTGACCTCGCGCACATCGACCAGCCCGATCAGCAGGGCTGGAATGATGGTGTAGCCGACCAGCACCACGCGGTTGCTCGACGAATAGCCGAACTGCGCCGACGGCTCGAAGACAAACTTGCCGCGCGGCGTCAGCACGCCCGGCTGTTCGAACAGCGGCGCCACCGCCGGCGGCCGCGCGTCACTTCCCTGTTGTTGGGCCTGCGCAATCACGCAGGCAAGACCGGCCATCGCGCCGGCCATCGCGTTCATCCTCCATCGAGCACTTCGCATTACCACCCTCCGCAGCAGGTTTCATTTCGGGCCCACCGCACCACTCAAGGAATCGCGCAACATGCTTTCAAAATTGACGGCCTTGAGCATCGCCAGGTTAGTGACGGTGGTGCTGATCGTGGTCTGGCTGCGGATGGCCTGGTCGTTGACGCTGTTCTGTATCAACAGCGCGCCCAATCCCTGCATGGCGGGCACCGGATCGATCGCATTGCCGGCGCCGTTTTGCACCACCACGGCGGCCAGCGCATCGCTGGCCATCTGTGCTTCCGCAGCGCTCAACTTTGTCACATCGGCGATCGCAAAACTACTGTTTGCTACAACAGTTCCATTGATCGAAACCAAACGTTCGACACCTAGCGAGACCAGCAGCCCATTGCCGAGGTCATAGCCGCCGCGCGCTTGTTCCAGCTGGGCATCATCGACCGCGGTCCAGCCGTCGGTCGGGTCCGCATGCACGGCGCCAAAGCCCAGCAGCAGTATCATTAAAGCGATGCGCATGGCGCCTCCGTTCAGTAGTTGCCGTTGCCGTTTTTCGGCAGCGTGATGTCGGTCAGGCTGGCGCGGCTGATCGCCTCGCCCAGCGGCACGCGCGGCGCGACGCTCCAGTCAGCCGCCTGGTTGAAATGCGGCTGGCCGCGCCAGTTGTGAATGACGAACAGCAGCCGGTCCTGCCAGATGGCTTCGAAGGCCGAGCGCGTCATCGCGCGCGTGCCGCCGGCCGGATCGCCCAGCAGGATGCGGCCGTCGTCCATGCCCTTGATGACGACGAAGTGCCGGTAGCCGTTTTCCTCGACCCGCACGATGGCGGGGAAGCCGGCCTCGGCCAGCTTCTGCAGCGGCTGCTGATAGCCGTCGGCGATAAAGCCCTGCTGCGCCAGGTAGCGCTTCATGTCCAGCAGCGAAAAGCCTTCGCGGCGGATTTTCTGCTGGTCGCCAAGCGCGTACATGGCGTCGAACACCTGGCGCTCGCTGACCGGCGTGTCGTAGTGGTAGCTCAGCAGCGTTGCCACCGCCGCCGAGCCGCAACTGAAATCGAATTGCTGGCGCACGGTGGAACGGAAGCGCGCTTCCTTCATGCTGGTGACATGCAGCGCATAGCTGCCGCCTGTCACGCCGGGCAAGTCCACCGCGCCAGCCTGGCCGCACACGGCGGCCAGTGAGGTAGCCAATAAGGCGCTGACGAGTTTTTTCATTGCATCTGGATGTTGATGATGGTGGCGTTCTGGATCAGCACATTGGCGCCGGAGTTCTGTATCGCCACCGGCAGGCCGGAAGCGTTGCTGAACGAGCCGGTACTGATCGAATTGGCGCCGGTGAAAACATTAACCGCCGTATTGCCGCTGACTGCGCCGTTCAACTGCATGTCGCTGGTCACCGTGTCGGTGCCGGCGCGTTTGCCTGCCAGCCTGTCGGCCGACACGGCCGTGCCGTCAAAACCGGCGGGATCGGCCGCCGTGATGACGATGTCCCGCACCAGCGGCGGCAAAGGCCGCGCGGACGGCTCCTCGATCGGAGCGATCGCCGGCGCCGCCAGCAGCGCCGCACACAAGCTCATACTGAATAGTTGCATACCGTACCCCCTGTCGATGACGGGATGCGCCACGCCCCGGAGGCGCGCGCATCCCGCTTGCAGCTTTTTATCTGCCGACCGACAGATTGGCCTGCACGTTGACGCTCTGCTGCACCAGCGAGGCGATGCCGCTGTTCTGCGCCGTGACCATGATGCCCGCGGCCGACTGGCCGACATTGCTCATGGTGTTGGACATATTGAACGTGCCCGCATTCACGGTCACATCGCCGCCCGCGCCGCCGGTACCGCCCGCGCCAGCGCCGCCAGTGGCTGCGCCGACCGAGTTGGTACCGCCGCCACCGCCTGCACCGGCGGTGTTGCTGCCGCCGCCGGCCCCCCCCGCGCCCCCCCCGCCCGGGGGGGGGCGGGGGGGGGGGTTTAAAAAAAAGGGGGGGCGCGCGGAATTGGGGGGT
>NZ_JBGLYQ010000020.1:0-133257 GCF_047304105.1 Duganella sp. Dugasp56 | reverse complement strand
CGGCCCAGGCCGCGCGCCTTTTATTTTGGAGAGTCCATGATACGTTTGAAGACACTGGCTTTAAGCCTCGCATTGGTCATGCCGCTGCTGGGCGCACTGCACATCCCGGCCCACGCACAACGCACCACCGCCGACGCGGCGCCCGAAATCGCCACCGGCTACACGGCCAAAGCCGGCAAGTCCTCGCAAAAATTCATGGTGGCGGCGGCCAATCCGCTGGCCACGCAAGCCGGTTATCAAATGCTCAAGCAGGGCGGCGCTGCGATCGACGCCGCCATCGCCACCCAGCTGGTGCTGACCCTGGTCGAGCCGCAATCGTCCGGCATCGGCGGCGGCTCCTTCCTGCTGTACTCCGACGGCAAACACGTGCAATCCTACGACGGCCGCGAAACCGCGCCCGCCTCGGCGGACGAACACCTGTTCCAGGACAAGGACGGCAAGGCCGTCTCGCGCGAGATCGGCGTCATCGGCGGCCGCTCGGTCGGCGCGCCCGGCGTGTTGCGCATGCTGGAACTGGCGCACAAGGAGCACGGCAAGCTGCCGTGGAAGGCCCTGTTCGCGCCCGCCATCAAGCTGGCGGAGGATGGCTTCAACGTCAGCCCGCGCCTGAACGCGCTGCTGTCGTGGGATAAATACCTGGCCCGCGACCCGGTCGCCCGCGCCTACTTCTTCGACCAGGACGGCAAGCCGCGTCCGGTAGGCTACCTGCTGAAAAATCCCGAGCTGGCGCGCACGCTGCGCGAAATCGCCGACGGCGGCGCCGACGCCTTCTACAAGGGCCGCATCGCCAACGACATCGCGGCCAAGGTGGCGTCGCATCCGACCAACCCGGGCAAGCTGACCGCCGCCGACATCGCCGGCTACCAGGCCAAGGAGCGCGCGCCGGTCTGCAGCGACTACAAGGCCTGGACCGTGTGCGGCGCGCCGCCGCCGTCGTCCGGCGGCATCGCCATCGCGCAGATGCTGGGCATCCTCGAAGTGAAGGACATCAGCCCGTACAAGCCGCAGCTTAACGGCGGCCAGCTGACGGCCGAAGGCATCCACCTGTTCACCGAAGCGGGCCGCCTGGCCTACGCGGACCGCAACCGCTATCTCGCCGACACCGACTTCGTGCCGCTGCCGGGCAAGGGCATCGCCGCCATGCTGGACAAGGGCTACCTGGCGCAGCGCGCGGCGCTGATCGGCGAAAAATCGATGGGCGTGGCCAAATACGGCACGCCGGCCACGATGCAGGTGGCCTGGGGCGCCGACACCGCGATCGACAAGCCATCCACCTCGCACCTGGTGGCGGTGGATGCCTTCGGCGGCGGCCTGTCGATGACCACCTCGGTGGAAGACGCCTTCGGCGCGCGCCAGATGGTCGACGGCTTCATGCTCAACAACCAGCTGACCGACTTCTCCTTCGATTCGCAGGATGAAAACGGCCCGATCGCCAACCGTGTGCAGGCCGGCAAGCGTCCGCGCAGCGCGATGTCGCCGACGCTGGTGTTCGACAAGGGCACGCACAAGCTGGTGCTGGCCACCGGTTCGCCGGGCGGCTCGGCCATCATCAACTACGTGGCCAAGGTGCTGGTCGGCACGCTGGACTGGCAGTTGAATGTCCAGCAGGCCATCAGCCTGCCCAACCTCGGCAGCCGCAACGGCCCGACCGAACTGGAAGCGGGGCGCGTCAGCCCGGCCGTGATCGAGCAGCTGAAGGCGCGCGGCCACCAGGTGCGCGAATTCGAGCAGAACTCGGGCCTGCAGGGCATCCAGCGCCGCACCGTCAACGGCAAGGATGAGTGGTTCGGCGGCGCCGATCCGCGCCGCGAAGGCATCGTGCTGGGAGACTAAAATCCTCCCCAAATCCGGCAGACCCTGCTAATCTTGTCGAATGGGAATTCAAAAGAAAACAGGATTGATCCTGACGGGCGGTGGTGCCCGCGCCGCCTACCAGGTCGGCGTGCTGCAGGCAATCTCGGAAATACTGTGGGAAGCGGGCTGGCCGCCGGCGCGCAACCCCTTCGACATCATCTGCGGCACCTCGGCCGGCGCCATCAACGCCACCGCGCTGGCCTGCCGCGCCGACAACTTCGGCGAGGGTGTGCAGAAGCTGCTCGACGTGTGGCAGAACATCGAGGTTGAACAGGTCTACCGCGCCGATTCGCTGGGCGTGATCCGCTCCGGCGCGCGCTGGTTGTCCTTGCTGTCGTTCGGCTGGCTGCTGCGCAAGTGGCGCGCCGCGCCGCCCGCCTCGCTGCTGGACAATACGCCGCTGGTCGGCCTGCTGCACCGCATGCTCGACCTGCCGCGGCTGGACTCCGTGCTGTCCGAAGGCCTGCTGCACGCGCTGGCCGTCACCGCCTCGTCCTACACCGCCGGCAACCACCTGACCTTTTACCAGACCGCCGCCGACATCGTGCCGTGGATACGCATGCAGCGCGTGGCCCTGCAGGACCAGATCGGCGTCGAGCATCTGCTGGCGTCGTCGGCGATCCCGTTCATCTTCCCGGCCACGCCGCTGTACATGGGCGGCCACCGCGAATACTGCGGCGACGGTTCGATGCGCCAGCTGGCGCCGATCTCGCCGGCCATCCACCTCGGTGCGTCCAAGGTGCTGGTGGTGGGCGCCGGCCGCCTGACCGAGCCGGCCCGCAGCGCCGCCGAAAAGAGCGCGGCGCGCTATCCCAGCCTGGCGCAGATCGCCGGCCACGCGATGTCGTCGATCTTCCTCGACAGCCTGGCCGTCGACATCGAGCGGCTGGAGCGGGTCAACAAGACCTTGTCGATGCTGCCGCCGGAGCTGCTGGAGAAAACCCCGCTCAAGCCGGTGCAGCTGCTGGTGATCGCGCCGTCCGAGCGGCTCGACGATATCGCCAGCCGCCACATCGCCAGCCTGCCGGCGCCGATACGCACCATGCTGTCCGGGATAGGAGCGACCGAAACGCGCGGCGCCGCACTCGCTTCGTACCTGCTGTTCGAATCGACATATACTTGCGAGTTGATCCGGCTCGGACAGCGCGACACGCAGGCGCGCAAGGACGATGTGCTGGCCTTCTTCGAATCCTGAATCCAGGGTTTTATCTGATTAACGGGGCTCCCTTGCTGTTTTTAGTTCGTCTCTGTAGCCGCTTGCTGCTGCCGGTCCTGCTGTTGTGGGGCATGGCTGCCGCATGGGCCGGCGCGCCGCCGCGCACGCTGCGCTTCGAGCAGCTCAGCGTCGAGCATGGACTGGCGCAGGAATCGGTGCTGGCCATCGCGCAGGACAAGCAGGGTTTCATCTGGCTAGGCACCCAGGCCGGCCTGACCCGCTTCGACGGCTACCGCACCGTCACCTACAAGAGCGCCATCTCCGATCCGCGCAGCCTGGGCGACAACTGGATACGCGTGCTGCACCTCGACCCTGCCGGCCAGCTGTGGGTCGGCACGGACGGCGGCCTGGATCGCTACGACGCGGCCAGCAAGACCTTCACCCACTTCCTGCCGCACGAATCGGCGCAGCGCGGCAACGGCAACCGCCACCTGCGCGCGATCGCCGACGATGGCTTGGGCGGCCTGTGGCTGGCCAGCGCCGACGGCCTGCATCACTTCGACCCGGCCACCGCGCGCTTCACCAGCTGGCACCACGATCCGGCCGATGCCGGCAGCCTGGCCAACGACCAGGTCAACGCGCTGGCGCGCGACGCCGCCGGCCGGCTGTGGGTGGGCACCGCAACCGGACTCGATATGTTGGCGCCGGGCGCTTCGCGCTTCCAGCACTACGCGATAGACGCCGGCGGCGACAGCAAGTTCAACGCGGTGCTGGCGCTGCAGGTCGACAGCGCGCAAACGCTGTGGATCGGCACATTGGGCGGACTGGAACAATGGCGCCTGCTGGGCAGCGAGCCGCAGCGCCGCCGCCTCGGCCTGCGCGAAGGATTGAAGCCGGACGTCAGCATCACAACCCTGTACGTGGACGCGGAAACCAATGTCTGGGTCGGCACGCAGGCCGATGGCCTGTTCCGCTGGTTGCCGCCGGAGAACCGGCTGGTTCAATACCGCCACCAGTTCAGCGACAATCACAGCGTGGCCGACAATCAGATATCGGCGCTGTTCCGCGACCGCGTCGGCACGTTCTGGGTCGGCACCTGGAACGACGGCGCCAGCCGGGTGGACATGGGCAGTGGCGGCTTCGCCCGCATCGTGCGCCAGCCAGACACGCCGAACTCGCTGTCGGACAACAAGGTGCGCGCCATCGTCGCCGAAGCGCGCGGCCAGCTGTGGCTGGGCAGCAGCGGCGGCCTGAATCTGTACGACCCGGTCAGCGGCGAGGGCAAGGTGTGGCGCCACGATCCGCTGCGCGCGAACAGCCTGAGCGACGACCAGGTGACATCGCTGTGGCGCGAGAAGAACGGCAATATGTGGATAGGCGGGCGCGCCGGCATCAACCACCTGAACGTCGCCACCGGCAAGATCAGCGCGCTGTCCTTCGTGCGCGGCGACCCGGCCAGCGACACCATCCGCAACATCGTCGGCGACCGTAGCGGCGTGCTGTGGATCGCCTCGCGCGGCGGCCTGCACCGGCTCGATCCGGCGACGATGGACGTGCGCACCTTCCGTCACGATCCGTCCGACAGCGCCAGCCTTTCCGACAACGTGGTGCGGCCGATACTGGAAGACCGTCGTGGCCAGCTATGGATAGGCACCTTCAACGGCCTCGATCTGCTGGACCGCAAGACCGGCAAGTTCCGCCACTTCCGGCGCGACCCTGCCGATCCGTTCAGCCTCAGTCACGACGAGGTGCACTACCTGTACGAGGACGGCCGCGGCACGATCTGGGTCGGCACGGCGGCGGGCCTGAACAAGATGGAGGTGGCGGCCGACGGCGCCATCCGCTTCCGCCGCTACCTGCGCAAGGACGGCATCGCCGACGACGCCATCGCCTCGATCCTGCCGGACGATGCCGGCAACCTTTGGCTGAGCACCAACAGCGGCTTGTCGCGCCTGAACACGCAAACGGGCCTGGTGCGCAACTACAGCGGCGCCGACGGCACCATCGAAGGCGCCTACTTCGACGGCGCCGCGCTGCGCACGCCGGACGGCACGCTGTACTTCGGCGGCTTCAACGGCATCACCGCGTTCTCGCCGTCGGAAGTGCGCGAGAACAGCGTGGCGCCGACGGTGGCCATCACCGATTTCCAGATCTTCAACAAGTCGCTCAAGCCGGGCCAGGGCGAGCATCCGGATGTGCTGAAGACGGCGATCGAGCACACCAGCGCGCTGACGCTGCCGGAATCCGACTCGGTGTTCTCGCTGGAGTTCGCGGCGCTGCACTACGCCGCGCCGCAGCGCAACCGCTTCGCCTACCAGTTGCAGGGCTTCGACGAGGACTGGGTGGTGACCGATTCCAGCAAGCGTTTCGCCACCTATACCAATCTCGATCCGGGCACGTACACCTTCCGCGTCAAGGCCGCCAACAAGGACGGCATCTGGAACGACAACGCGGCCACGCTGGAGATCACCATCGAGCCGCCGTTCTGGAAAACCTGGTGGTTCCGCGGCCTGCTTGGCCTGCTGGCGCTGGGCGCCGGCTATGTGGCGTACAAAGGGCGCGTGCGCAGCCTGCACCACCAGCAGCAGCGGCTGGAGCAGCTGGTCAGCTCGCGCACGGCGGAGATCGAGCAGAAGAACCTGTTGCTGCAGCAGCAGAAGCAGGAGCTGGAGCAGCGCCGGCTGGAAGCGGAAGCGCAACGCGCCGAGGCGGAGCAGCGCCGCGTCGACACCGAGCGGCAGAAACAGGAAGTCGAGCGGCAGAAGGAAAACGTCGAGCAGGCACACCGCAACATCTCGGTGCTCAGCGAGCTGGGACGCGAGATGAGCGCCACGCTGGACATGGAAACCACCATGCGCACGCTGTACCGCCACGTGCACCACCTGATGAACGCGCAGATCTTCGGCATCGGCTTCGTGCGCGAGGAGGACGGCGTGATCGACTTTCCGTTCGCGATCGAAGGCGGCGTGCGCACCTTGCCGTACCAGCGCCGGCTGGATGAACCGAACCAGCTGGCCGTGTGGTGCCTGGAGCAGCGCAAGCCCATCTTCATCAACGATTTCTTTGCCGAATACGGCAGCTACATGGACGATTCGGGCCTCGACAGCCTGGTGCCGTGCGTGCGCGAGGACGGCGTGCCGGTGGCCAAGGCGCATTCGATGATGTATGCGCCGCTGGTCGTCAGCGACAAGGTGGTCGGCCTGCTGTGCGTGCAGAGCACCGAGAAGAACAGCTACCAGCAAGTGCACATGGACATGCTGCAGACGCTGGCCTCGCACGCCGCCGCCGGCCTGGAAAACGCCCGCGCCTACCAGCAGCTGGAAGAGGCGCTGCAGACGCTGCGCCAGACCCAGGAACGGCTGCTGCAGCAGGAGAAGCAGGTGCGGCTGCACACCGAGGAGCTGGCGCGGGCCAACCGCGCCTTGCAGGAGAATGACGAGCGCCTGCGCCTGGCCAAGCGCAAGGCGGAAGACGCCACCCGCCAGAAGTCCGAGTTCCTGGCCAACATGAGCCACGAGATGCGCACGCCGCTGGCCGGCGTGATCGGCATGCTGAACTTCGCGCTGCGCGACGGCAAGCTGGCCGACAGCACGCGCGAGCAGATCCTGCGCGGCCAGGCCAATGCGCAGTCGCTGCTGTCGATCATCAACGATCTGCTGGACTTCTCGAAGATCGAGGCGGGCAAGCTGACCATCGAGAACATCGACTTTTCGCTGTCGGCGGCGGTGGAAAACGTGGTCAGCCTGTTCGAAGAGCAGGCCGCCGCGCACAGCGTCGGTTTCAGCCTGGAGTTCGGCGACGGGCTGCCGCAGTTCGTCGTGGGCGACCCGACGCGGCTGCGCCAGGTGCTGGTCAACCTGGTCGGCAACGCCTTCAAGTTCACCGACCATGGTTCGGTGAACATGCGCGTCGAGCGCGTGCCGCAGGAGGACGACGAGCGCGCGCGCGCCGGCTACAAGGGCGCGCTGAACCGCATCCGCTTCACGGTGGCCGATACCGGCATCGGCATCGACGCGGACGCCATCCCGCGCCTGTTCCAGCAGTTCGAGCAGGCCGACGCCTCCACCACGCGCCGCTACGGCGGCACCGGCCTGGGACTGGCGATCTGCCGCCAGCTGGTCGAGCTGATGGGCGGTTCGATCAACGCCGTCAGCGCGCCGGGGCAGGGCAGCACGTTCTCGTTCGAGCTGCCGCTGGCGAACGGCGTTTCGCCGCCGATGGTGCCGCACGTGCCGCGCGAGCCGCACAGCCATCAGCTGAAGGTGCTGTGCGCGGAAGACTTCCCGACCAACCAGATCATCATCCGCATGATGCTGGAAGACCTGGGCCACAAGGTCGACATCGCGGCCAACGGCGCACTGGCGGTGCGGGCCTGCGCCCTGACCCGCTACGACCTGATCCTGATGGACGGCCGCATGCCTGAAATGGACGGCGCCAGCGCCACCCGTATGATACGCTCCGGCGGTACGGAGGACGCGCCGGTGCGCGACCAGGAACTGATGATCATCGCGCTGACCGCCAACGCCAGCGAGGAAGACCGCAGCCGCTACCTGGCCTCCGGCATGGACGATTTCCTGACCAAGCCGATCGACGAGGACAAGCTGCACTTCCAGCTCAGCCGCGCGATCGAACGCCAGCTGCAGCGCGGCTTCCAGTTGCCGCGCATGGAACCGCGCCACAATCCGGCGGCCGGCACGCCGGAGCTCGACGCGCTGTTCGGCGTGGCGCCGGCGGCGCTGGAGCCGGCACGGCTGGCGCAGCACAGCGGCGGCAGCGATTTGAAAGGCCGGCTGCGCAGCGCCTTCAACCAGGACGCGCCGCTGCGGCTGGCGGATCTGGAACTGGCGCTGGAGCGGGGCGACGGCGAAGTCGCCAGCCGTCTGTTGCACGGCATGAAGGGAAGCGCAGGATATCTGGAAGAGCAGGAATTGCAGGCGCTGTGCGGCGAGCTGGAACTGGAGGCCGACCATGGCAATTGGCAACGCATCGCCGAGGCCATGCCGCAGCTGCGTCAGCTGCTGTTGCGCGCGGCGGCAACTAGCACGCACTAAGGTTTCAAAATGAGCGCGGCCCGCACAAATCCTTGCCTGTCCAGGACGTAGATCGCTGTTTATAATGTAATATCGAGACAAAGTGCCGTACCGAAGTCAGACCAAGCAGGCGTTATAAAGGCACAGGGAGTCACATGAAAGTTCTGGTAGTGGATGACGATGTCGTCTCACGGATGGTGTTGATGCATTTGATCGATAGCTGTGGCAAGTTCGATATCGTGGAGGCCGAAGATGGCGCCGACGCCTGGGAGCAGTTGGAGCAGGGCTTGCGTCCCGCTATCTGCTTCTGCGACCTGCGCATGCCGCGCCTGTCCGGCATGGAATTGCTGCAGCGCGTCAAAAACCATCCGGAGATCAACACCATGCCGTTCGTGCTGGTGACCTCCGCCACCGACAAGGACACGATGCAGGAGGCGACCCAGCTGGGCGCCGCCGGCTACATCGTCAAGCCGTTCCAGGCCGAGCAGGTGCGGGTGCACCTGGTGAATTTCCTGGACCAGGCGGCCAGCGGCTACGAGCACGTGGCCGAGGAACCCGCCACCACCATGCGGCGCCTGGGCATCAACGCCGAGCGGCTGCTGGTTTACCTGAACGGATTCCAGAACCAGCTGACCGCCGCCAGCGGCGACCTGGAGGCGATGCTGGGCAAAGGCCAGCAGCAGGAGGCGCAGGTGCGCATCGACCGCCTGCATGCGGGCTGCGTCACGCTGGGCCTGGACGGCGCCGCCACCGGCCTGAAAAGCTTCGCACCAGGCCATTTGTCGAACGAGGCGGTGCAGGCGGTGCTGGCCGACGTGGTGCGCGCGGTGATCCACCAGTCCGGCCTGGCGCGGCAGGGCGCGACGCTCTGATCGCGCGCTGTTTGCGCTTTGTCTACTCATTGACTACCGCATCGCACTTGAAGTCGAGATAGTTTAGGTTTAAAGTATCTGCTGCGTGAGCAGCGGGTATCGACGACTTTCAACTTCAGAGCGACCATGAACCGACCGACAGCGAGTGCCTACACCGACCATTTCGCGCGCGAGCATTTGCCGCCACAGGAGCTGTGGCCCGAGCTGCGCTTCGATTTGCCCGAGCTTCAATACCCGCCGCGCCTGAACTGCGTGCCGCAGCTGTTCGACGGCGCCCTGGCCGCCGGCGCCGGCGAGCGTATCGCCATTCGCGGTGCCGATGTGGAATGGACCTACACTGAGCTGCTGGAGCGGATAGACCGCATCGCCCACGTGCTGCGCGGCCCCATGGGCCTGGAGGCGGGCAACCGGGTGTTGCTGCGCGGCGCCAACAATCCGATGATGGCGGCCTGCATACTGGCGGTGCTGAAGGCCGGCTGCATCGCCGTGCCGACCATGCCGCTGCTGCGCGCGCGTGAGCTGGGCGCCATCGCCGGCAAGGCCGCGGTCAACGCGGTGTTGTGCGCCGACGGCTTGCGCGGCGAGATGGAGGCGGCCGATTTGCCACCCGGCGCACGGGAAAAGACCTTGTGGTTCGGTTGCACCGATGCCGATGCAGCCGGTTCGCTGGAGGCATCGATGGCGGCGCAGCCGTCCCGTTACGAGGCGGTCGATACGGCGGCGGACGATGTCTGCCTGATCAGCTTCACCTCGGGTACCACCGGCGTGCCGAAAGGGACCATGCATTTCCATCGCGACGTCATGGCGATCTGCGACTGCTTCCCGCGCTCGGTGCTGGCGTCGCAGCGCAGCGACGTTTTCATCGGCACGCCGCCGCTGGCCTTTACCTTCGGCCTCGGCGGCCTGCTGCTGTTCCCGCTGCGGGTGGGCGCGACAGCGGTGCTGCTGGAAAAACTGACGCCGGAAACGCTGCTGCAGGCGATCGAAAAACACCGTGCCACGGTATGCTTCACGGCGCCGACGTTTTACCGGCAGATGGCGCCGCTGGCCGGCAAGTACGACCTGGCCAGCCTGCGCAAGACCGTGTCCGCCGGCGAGGCGCTGCCGCTGGCCACGCGCGAGAGCTGGCGCCAGGCCACGGGACTGGTGATGATAGACGGCATAGGCGCGACCGAGCTGCTGCATATTTTTATTTCGGCGGCGGGCGAGCAGGTGCGGCCCGGCGCGACCGGCAAGCCGGTGCCGGGCTACCAGGCCTGCATCCTCGATCACGACGGCCGGCCGGTGGGACCGGGCGTGATAGGGCGGCTGGCGGTGAAAGGCCCGACCGGCTGCCGCTACCTGGCGGACGAACGCCAGAACGACTATGTGCTCGACGGCTGGAACCTGACCGGCGACGCCTACGAGATGGACGCCGACGGGTATTTTTACTATCGTTCGCGCACCGACGACATGATCATCTCGGCCGGCTACAACATCGCCGGACCGGAAGTGGAGGATGCGTTGCTGCGCCACCCGGCGGTGGCCGAATGCGGCGTGATCGGCAAGCCGGACGAGGAGCGCGGGCAGATCGTCGAGGCGCACGTGGTGCTGAAACCGGACTACGCGGCGTCGCCGGAGCTGGCGGCGCAGTTGCAGGAGTTCGTCAAGGGACAGATCGCGCCGTACAAGTACCCGCGTTCGGTGCGCTTCCTGGCGGCGTTGCCGCGCACCGAAACCGGCAAGCTGCAGCGCTTCAAGCTGCGGAATGAATGAAGAGAACCATATGAATATCGTGTGCATGGGCGGCGGCCCGGCGGGCCTGTATTTCAGCCTGCTGATGAAGAAGCGGAACCCGGACCACCAGATCACGGTGGTGGAGCGCAATCGTCCCTACGATACCTTCGGCTGGGGCGTGGTGTTCTCCGACCAGACGCTGGGCAATCTCGCCAACGCGGACGAGCCGACCGCGCGCGCGATCCTGGAGTCGTTCAACCACTGGGACGATATCGACGTCTTCTTCAAGGGCGAGAAGGTGACGTCGGGCGGCCACGGCTTCTGCGGCATCGGCCGCAAGCACCTGCTCAACATCCTGCAGCGGCGCTGCGAGGAGCTGGGCGTCAAGCTGGTGTTCGAGACCGAGGTGACGGACGACCAGGAGATGGCCGCGCGCTACGGCGCCGACCTGGTGATCGCGTCGGACGGCTTGAACAGCCGCACGCGCACCCGCTACGCCGACAGCTATCAGCCGCAGATCGAGGCGCGCCAGTGCCGCTTCGTGTGGCTGGGCACGCGCAAGAAGTTCGACGCGTTCACCTTCGCGTTCAAACAGACGGAGCATGGCTGGTTCCAGGCGCACATCTATCAATACGACGGCGATACGTCGACCTTCATCATCGAGACGCCGGAGACGGTGTGGCGCGCGGCGGGGCTGGAGGACATGAACCCTGAACAGGCGATCGCATTTTGCGAGCGCCTGTTTGCGGACCAGCTGGACGGCCATGCGCTGATGTCCAATTCGGCGCACCTGCGCGGCTCCGCCATGTGGATCAAGTTCCCGCGCATCGTCTGCGACAAGTGGGTGCACTGGAATGGCGCCGTACCGGTGGTGCTGATGGGCGACGCCGCCCATTCGGCGCATTACTCGATCGGCTCCGGCACCAAGCTGGCGCTGGAAGATGCGATCGAACTGGCGCGCTGCTTTGGCGAGCATGCGGACCTGGCCAAGGTGCTGGAGCGCTATCAGGCGGTGCGCGCGATCGAGGTCGTCAAGCTGCAAAGCGCGGCCCGCAATTCGATGGAGTGGTTCGAGAACGTCGAGCGCTACACGGCAATGGAAGCGCCGCAGTTCGCCTATTCGATGCTGACGCGCAGCCAGCGACTGTCGCACGAAAACCTGCGCCTGCGCGATCCGGCTTACGTGGCCGGTTACGAACGCTGGTTCGCCGAGCGCGCCCGTGAGCAGGCCGGCCTGCCGCCGCTGTCGCCCGCCGCGTCCGCCTCGGCCGCGCCGCCGATGTTCACACCGTTCAAGGTGCGCGGCGTCACGCTGAAGAACCGCATCGTGGTATCGCCGATGGCGCAGTACAGCGCCGTCGACGGCACGGTCGGCGACTACCATCTTGCCCACCTGGGCGCGCGCGCCATGGGCGGCGCGGCGATGGTGTTTGCCGAAATGACCTGCGTGTCCGCCGACGCGCGCATCACGCCGGCCTGCCCGGGCATGTATGCGCCGGAGCATACGCAGGCCTGGAAGCGCATCGTCGATTTCGTGCACCAGCACAGCGACGCCAGCATCGCCCTGCAGCTTGGGCATGCCGGCGCCAAGGGTTCGACGCGCGCCATGTGGGATGGCATCGACCAGCCCCTCGACAAGGACAACTGGCCGCTGGTCAGCGCATCGCCGCAGCAGTACCTGAGCGGCGTATCGCAAACCGCGCGCGCCATGACGCTGGCCGACATGGACCGCATCGAAGCCGATTTCGTGCGCGCCACACGGGCCGCCGACGAAGCGGGCTTCGACTGGCTGGAGCTGCATTGCGCGCACGGTTACCTGCTGTCGTCGTTCATCTCGCCGCTGACCAACGAGCGCGGCGACGAATATGGCGGCAGCCTTGAAAACCGTTGCCGCTATCCGCTGCGCGTGTTCGCGGCGATGCGCGCCGCCTGGCCGCAACACAAGCCGATGAGCGTGCGGATCTCCGCGCACGACTGGGTCGAAGGCGGCATCACGCCGGACGACGCGGTGCGGATCGCGCGCCTGTTCAAGGCGGCCGGCGCCGACATGATCGATTGTTCGTCGGGCCAGGTCAGCAAGCTGGAAAAGCCGGTCTACGGCCGCATGTTCCAGACGCCGTTCGCGGACCGCATTCGCAACGAGGCGGGCATAGGCGCCATCGCCGTCGGCTCGATCTTCGAGGCCGACCATGCCAACGGCATCATCGCCGCCGGCCGCGCGGACCTGTGCGCGGTGGGGCGCCCGCACCTGGCCAATCCTGCGTGGACGCTGGCGGAAGCGGCCCGGATAAGCTACACGGCGGTGACGTGGCCGAAGCAGTACCTGCCGGGCAAGCAGCAGATGGAACGCAACCTGGAACGCGAGCGCCAGCTGGCAGCCGCCAACACCGGACTGACCCCGCAGCAGGTCGCCGCCAAATTGCTGGAGGGATGATGAATCCGATCGCCATGACATTGGAAGGCAAGCACGCGCTGGTGACCGGCGGTGCGCGCGGAATCGGCGCCGCCTGTGCGCGGGCCTTGCTGCTGCGCGGCGCGCGCGTCACGCTGGCCGGTCGCGACGCCAAGGCGCTGGCGCACGCAATGGAGGAAATGAGCTCGCTGGGCGATGTCGACATGCAGATCATCGACGTCACCGATGAAGACTCCGTGCGCGCCGGTTTTGCCGCCGCCGTTGCGCGTTTCGGCCGCATCGATATCCTGGTCAACAACGCCGGCCAGGCCGTACCCGCGCCGTTCGGCAAGACCGACGCCGCGCTGTGGCGGCGCATGCTGGACGTGAACCTGACCGGCACCTTCCACTGCACCCAGGCCGCGCTGCCCGGCATGCTGGATGCGAAATGGGGCCGCATCGTCAACGTCGCCTCCACGGCAGGTCTGGTAGGCTATCGCTACGTCAGCGCCTATGTCGCCGCCAAGCACGGCGTGATCGGCCTGACGCGCGCGCTGGCGCTGGAAGTGGCCACCAAGGGCGTGACGGTCAACGCCGTCTGCCCCGGCTACACCGAAACCGACATCGTGCGCGAGGCCGTCGCCAACATCGTCGCCAGGACCGGCCGCAGCGAAGACGAGGCGCGCGCGGAGCTGGCCGCCGGCAATCCGCAAAAGCGGCTGGTGCAAAGCGACGAAGTGGCCAACGCCGTGGCCTGGCTCTGCCTGCCCGAATCGGCCGCCATGAATGGACAATCCGTCGCCGTCGCCGGCGGCGAAGTAATGTGAAAAGAAACCATGTCATCACTCTCAGACAACGATAACAATCCGGACAACCCGATCGAGGACGGCGAAGCGCCGGTGCTCGACCTGGCCAGCCGGCTGACGCAGGACCACCACCAGTCGCTCAAGCTGTGGCTGCGCATGCTGTCCTGCACCGTCAAGATCGAAAACGAAATCCGCAGCCGGCTGCGCGCCACCTTCGGCATCACCTTGCCGCGCTTCGACCTGATGGCGCAGCTTGAGCGCTACCCGCAGGGGCTGCGCATGGGCGAGCTGTCGAAACGGATGATGGTCACCGGCGGCAACATCACCGGCATCACCGACCAGCTGGAGCAGGAAAAGCTGGTGGTGCGCGTGCCCGATCCGAAGGACGGCCGCGCCTACAGCGTCAAGCTGACGCCGGCCGGACGCAAGGCCTTCGCCACGATGGCCGCCGTGCACGAAGGCTGGATCGCCGAACTGCTTCAGGACATGTCGGGCGCGGACAAGGGGCAGCTGATCGACCTGCTGTCGCAGATGAAGCGGCACCTGAACGCGTCGGACGAAAAATAAGGAGCCACACCATGCGATACCTTCCCGGCGAAGCGCAGCAACTGCCCGGCAACCGCGCCGCGCTGGCCGACTACCAGGCCAGCCATTTTCTGTTTGAAGTCAGCGGCGGCGTCGCCACGCTGACCCTGAACCGTCCCGAGCGCAAGAATCCGCTGACCTTCGATTCCTATGCCGAGCTGCGCGACCTGTTCCGTGCGCTGGCCTACGCGGATGACGTCAAGGCCGTCGTCATTACCGGCGCCGGCGAGAACTTCTGCTCCGGCGGCGACGTGCACGACATCATCGGTCCGCTGACCAAGCTGGACATGCCCGGCCTGCTGGCCTTCACGCGCATGACGGGCGACCTGGTGAAAGCCATCCGCGCCTGTCCGCAGCCGATCGTGGCGGCGGTCGACGGCATTTGCGCCGGCGCCGGCGCGATCCTGTCGCTGGCGTCGGACATGCGCCTAGGCACCGCGCGCAGCAAGACCGCCTTCCTGTTCACCCGCGTCGGCCTGGCCGGCTGCGACATGGGCGCCTGCGCCTTGCTGCCGCGCGTGATCGGCCAGGGCCGCGCCGCCGAACTGCTGTACACGGGGCGCTCGATGTCCGGCGCGGAAGCGGAGCGCTGGGGCTTCTTCAACAGCCTGCATGAACCGGAGGCGCTGCTGGACGCCGCGCGCGCGCTGGCGCAAGGCCTGGCCGACGGCCCGACCTTCGCCCACGGCATGACCAAGAAGATGCTGCAGCAGGAATGGAACATGGGCGTCGACGAGGCCATCGAAGCGGAGGCGCAGGCGCAGGCCATCTGCATGGCGACCAACGATTTCCATCGCGCCTATCATGCCTTCGTGGCCAAGCAAAAACCTGAATTCGAAGGCGACTGATGGCGGACAAATCTTACCTGGAGTGGCCGTTCTTCGAGGCGCGTCACGCGGAGCTTGAACGGCAGCTCGACGCCTGGGCGGCGCGGCATATCGCCCAGCACCACGAAGCCGACGTCGATGCCGCCTGCCGCCGTCTGGTGCGCCAGCTGGGCGAGGGTGGATGGCTCAGCCACGCCATCGGCGGCAGCGCGTACGGCGGCAGCGGCGACGGCATCGACACCCGCGCCATCTGCCTGATCCGCGAGACGCTGGCGCGCCACAACGGCCTGGCCGATTTCGCCTTCGCCATGCAGGGGCTGGGCTCCGGCGCCATCAGCCTGCACGGCAGCGACGCCCAGCGGGCGGACTACCTGCCGCGTGTCGCGCGCGGCGAGGCGATTGCGGCGTTCGCGCTGTCCGAGCCGCAGGCCGGCTCCGACGTCGCCGCCATGCGGTGCGCGGCGGTGCTGGAGCAGGACGGCGGCCACTATGTGCTCAATGGCGAGAAGACGTGGATCTCCAACGGCGGCATCGCCGACTTCTACGTGGTGTTTGCGCGCACCGGAGAACAGCCCGGCGCGCGCGGCATCAGCGCCTTCATCGTCGATGCCGGCACGCCGGGCTTCGACATCGCCGAGCGTATTCAGGTGATCGCCCCGCATCCGCTGGCGCGCCTGACCTTCACCGATTGCCGCATCCCCGCCGCCAGGCGGATCGGCGAGGCGGGGCAGGGCTTCAAGGTGGCGATGGCGACGCTGGACGTGTTCCGCACCTCGGTCGCCGCGGCGGCGCTGGGCTTTGCGCGGCGCGCGCTGGACGAGGCGCTGGCGCACGCCACGCAGCGGCAGATGTTCGGCCAGGTGCTGTCCGACTTCCAGCTGACGCAGGCGAAGCTGGCGCAGATGGCGACCGGCGTCGACGCCGCCGCGCTGCTGACCTATCGCGCGGCATGGCTGCGTGACCAGGGACGCAAGGTGACCAAGGAGGCGGCGATGGCCAAGATGACCGCCACCGAAACGGCGCAGCAGGTGATCGACGCCGCGCTGCAGATGTTCGGCGGCCTGGGCGTGGTCAGCGAGCAGCCGGTCGAGCGGCTGTACCGCGAGATCCGCGCGCTGCGCATCTACGAGGGCGCCACCGAAGTACAGCAACTGATCATCGCGCGCGAACTGCTGCGCGAACTCAATCACAAGGAAGCATGATGGAATTTCTTCAACCGCCAGGCTGGGCGCGGCCCCGTGGCTATTCGAACGGCGTGGCCGCCAGCGGCCGCACGGTCTGCGTCAGCGGCATGATAGGCTGGGACGGGCAGGGCGTGTTCCACACCGACGACTTCGCCGGCCAGGTGCGCCAGGCGCTGAGCAACATCGTCGAGGTGCTGGCCGAGGCCGACGCCCGCCCCGAACACATCGTGCGCATGACCTGGTATGTGCTGGACCGGAAGGAATACGTCGGCGCCTACAAGGAAGTGGGCGCCGCCTACCGCGAGATCATCGGCGCGCACTATCCCGCCATGACGGCGGTGCAGGTGGCGGGCCTGGTCGAGGACCGGGCCAGGGTGGAGATCGAGGTGACGGCCATCGTTCCGTAAGATACGGCCACCGCCGACCGTGTGTCCTCATTGCGCCGCTCAGGCCATGAAGCCTAAATTATATTGGCTAAAGTTCACGATGTTGGGGAACACTGCCGCCAGCTGATTTGTGGGGACGCCAAACCAGGTAGCCAGGGTGGCGCCGTACTGGTCAACGGAGGTTGTCGGTAGCAAGGCTCCGAGACCGACATCGAGACTGTGGCCTATGCCAGTCTGTGGAAACGCGCCGTAAATTTCTTTCCCTTTGACTGCGCCGCCAAAGACAAAATGGTGCGAACCCCAACCGTGGTCGGTGCCATCTCCATTGCTCAGGAAGGTGCGGCCGAAATCGGACGCGGTAAACAACGTCACCTGATTGCGGAGGTCACTTCCGTCCAAGTGTTGCAATACCGAATCGAAGTATACAACTGCGTGCGAAATCTTGGCCAGCAGGTCCGCTTGATTCACCTTCTGCCCATCGTGCGTGTCGAATCCGCCCAGACTGACATAAAACACCTGGCGCTTGACCGACAGCGCATTACGACCGCCGATAATTCGCGCAACGGTTTGCAATTGCAGCGCCAACGGATTGGCGGCCGCGACCAAGGTATTCGGATTGATATAGAGGGACGGCGCCGGCACTTGGCCCGCGCCAGTGCCCGTCGGCAGCATGGCCTGGCTTAAAGTCTGCTGGGCCGCGATGGCGCGGCTGACGATAGCGGCGTATTCATTCTCAAAGGGATTGCCGTTTGGCGTTTGCTTGGTGATCACCGCCTGCAATGGATTGGATGCGGCGGGCACGCCGAACAGTGAATTGGACAGGTTGGTGATCCCCGGCATGCCGGAGGTGCTGATCTGGAATTGCCTTACCTGGCTGCCGCTCAGGAATACCGCGTTGCCTGAGGCCGAGATGCAGGTGAAGGTCGGTGCGCCGTTATTTGCCATGAACAGGTCGCCAAGTTGGCCACCCCAGCCGAGACTGGCTCCTTCCGGTCCATTCGATTGCCACAACGATTGCTGGTCATTGTGTGAAAACAGCTTGGGCGGCAGATTTTCGCCGCGGCCATATTGATCCAGATCGGTTGGGTGGGTCAGAGTGCCGACATTGGCGATGATGGCGGCGCGGCTATTTTCGAACAGCTGCTTGACGCCCTCCATCGCGGGGTGCAACGCGTACGTGCGTCCCTGGCTGGTGTGCGGCTCGATCGGCAGCACCGCACCAGTGCCGGTGCGCGGCAGGGCGATGGAACTGTTGCCGTCATCGGAAGTGCGCAGCCGGATGTATTCCGTCCAGGAGGCGTCGTCGGTGGCCAACACGGTGTTGAAGGCATCGTTGCCGCCAGCCATATACAAGCACACCAGTGCTTTGTACTCGCCCGACGATTGCGCGGCGGCTTCGCCCATGGCGGCAAGGTTAATGGTGAACGGCACGGCGCTGCTGCCGGCCATCGACAGCAATGAACGCAGGAAGCGGCGTCTGGATTGAGTAGCTTGTTTCATGATCTGTTCCTTATTTCTGGACTATGTATTCGGCCGACGCCATGGCTAGATAAATCGCCATTTTTACGCGGTAAGCTTTCAGCTTGGCGATCAGGTCGGCGTTGTTCGTGGTCGGGGCGGGCAGCGGGATCAGATTGAGCGTATTCTGTATCTGCGCACGCAGCGTGGGCGACATGGCGCCATTGAGCAGCAGCAGGTCGACATGGTCTACCAGTTGGCTCGGCGTTGCGGCTAGCGACAGGGCGAAGCTGTAGTCCGCCTTGATGTCGAAGCCGGTACCGACGCCATAATTCAGCGCGTTCTGCATGAAGTTCAGGTAACCGGTGACAGTAGGTTCGCCGACGATCTGCATTTCCGGCGCCACCAGTCCTGCCGTGGCGATCGCGGTGTTGGGCGGCGTATAGCCGGGACGATAAAAATTGAAAACATTGGGCGAGCGCATCGGAGCCTCTCCCAGTCCGTTGATCGGGTCGTCCAGATTACCCAAGGGATAGCGTCCGGAATCCGAGGTGGCGTTAAATGCGCGGAGCCAGTTCGCCATGCGGAGTATGGGTTCGCGTATCTTGTTGGTGGTGACCGGGGTGGTACCGGTTGCCTCGGGATCCAGCAGCACCGCCTTGATGACGGCCTTCATGTCGCCGCGGACGCCCTGGCCGTTGTTGTCGAATGCTTCAGCCACCCGTCGTACATAATCGGGGCTGGGATTGCTGGTGGTGAGGCGTTGGATCAACTGTCGGCCGAAAAACGGGCCGACGTTAGGATGTTGGAACAAGGTGTCCAACGCAAGCGCTAGGTCGGCCTCGCCAGTGGTTGGGCCGCTGATGCTAACGCCGAGAAAATGCTTGTCGGAGCTGGAATGGTAAGTCGGATAGTTTTGCATCGGCATCACTTCCCAGTTCGGATCCTTGATCGTACCCATGAAGCGGCTGCCCAGCTTGTCTGGTCCTCCAGCGGCCCAGCCGGTAAACACCTTGGCCAGGCCTGCCACGTCTTCATGGGTATAGGTTTCAACCGGCTTGCCGCTTTGCAGCTTCCGACTGCCATCGGGATTCAGTTCATACAGGCCGATGGTAAACAATTGCATGATTTCCCGGGCAAAGTTCTCATCGGGCTGGTGATTGCCATTTTCCTTCTGATTGCGGAAGTGGGAGAGATAAATCCCCATTGCCGGGTGCAGACTGACTCCTTCCAGCAGCGTGCGGAAATTCCCGAAGGCGTTGTCCGCCAACAGATCGTAGTAGTCGCCGACGCAACGTGGACGTCCACCGAGATTGGCTTCCTGGAACGATACGACGAAAATCTCCGAGAGTGCGAAGGCGATGCGTTGTCGCAACTGGTCATCGGCTTTGACGGCCTGCGTCCAGAATTTTTCCTGGAAGTTGGTTTGGGTGGGCGCGGTGTATTGATCCAGGTAGGTCAGGTAACGCGCCTGCGGGGCGTTGAACTGGGTGTTGATCCAAGCTTCCGCCGTGCCGCCCGTCAGGCTGGCTACCGATGCACTGGTCGGGCCGAAGGTGGCTTGCGCCAGCAAGCGCGAAGCCATCGGTGGTGTCAATGGCGCCGGCTCTGCGGCGCCTGCCTGGGTTGTTATTGTGACGAGTACTGCAAAGTAGGCCGCACTGGTTACAGTTCTGAAGGTTGCTTGCATTTCTTTTCCCTTTGGGCAATAGATGGAAATAATTGTAATATTTTTATTGCAATTAAAATTAATTTTTTATAATTTATTTTTTTTGCAATGGAATGCGCGCTGCGGTAACCGTTCTGTGGGAGCGTCATTGGGGTAGAAATAAAAGCAAGAATTATGGTGTTTTTAACGCAATTTCTATTGTTTTTATTGAAGCACTCGTCTTGCTGCGCTGTGTCATTGCTTTGGGGAAGCTTTTTCAACAAGGAATACGCCTTATTCTGTTGAATTTTCTACCGTTTCCCTATCATGGCGGTTATCATTCCGTTATCACGGATGTCAGTAAGCTGGCGTTGACAACCTTGCTTGCTGTGTCGCAGCATTTCTCTGGCGCTGTCGGCGTGGCGCCTCATTTTGCCGCCACGACGTTCTTAACCATCGATTTCTTCCTTTTCTCTGACTTATTGACATGCAAATGGATAAACCGTTTTCTAATCTGATCTTGGGCGGCGGTGATGTTCCCAAGCGCCGTCGTCTGCTGTACCGCGTTGCCAAAGCTGCACCTCAGGTGTTGTTGGAATACATTAAGGACTTTTCCAGATACCTGAAGTTTTCTGGCACGTTGGATGGCACCCCGGAGGCAAATCTGCTGGCGCGCATTACTGCGACTTACCACAATATTGAAAAGGGACTGTCGTTGCCCGAGCCGCGATTGGGGTTTGGCAAGGAAAACCTGACAAATCTGATCCTGGCGATCCAGAAATACCAGCGCCTATATGGCCCCAGTCATCCTATCCTGATGTCGGCACGTGATGTGCTTGCTACATATGCGGTCTACCATGAAAACCACCACTTTCCAGATTATCCTTGCAAGACTGAAATCCAGAAGTTAATCGCGGCGGTGCCGGCAGCCGAGACTGGCGCCCAGATGGGCGGCACCCGCTTGGTCAAGCGCGAGGAAATCATGCGGTCGGTGGCACCGGTCTCCGAGGAATTCTTCATGCAACGCCACAGCATCCGCGCCTTCAGTGACCGTGAAGTGGATATCGCCGATATCGAGGCGGCTATCCGCGTCGCGCAGAAGTCGCCGGTGGTGTGCAATCGGCAGTCGGGTTCGGTCCATGTGATCGCCGATCCGGAACTGGTGCAGGCCGCGCTGAACCTGCAAATGGGCGCGCGCGGCTTCTCCCAGGCTGTCAACAAGCTGCTGGTGGTGACCGTCGATCTGCGCAATTTCTGGCAGGCGGGTGAGCGCAACCAAGGCTGGATGGACGGCGGTATGTTCGCCATGTCGCTGATCTATGGTCTGCATTTGCGTGGACTTGGCTCGTGCTGTCTGAACTGGAGCAAGACCAACAGCCAGACCCAAGTCATGCGCGAGCTGTTGGGGCTGGAGTCGTGGGAGTCGATTATCATGCTGATCGCGGTTGGCCATATTCCTGACGAGGTTGTCGTGCCGTTCTCCAGCAGGAAAAATCCGTTGCTGGTGACGCGCGTGATTCAGCACTGGAAAAAGAAACAACCGGACTGACATGAAGACAATATTCGCAACTTCCTCGATGTTTGCCCGAATATTGAGTCAGACGCTGGTATTCCTATTGATAGGTAAAGTACTGGGTCCGGTCGAACTGGGCCAGTTCTCGCTGTTCATGGTGTACGCCAGCCTGATCGGCCTGGTGGCGGATTATGGTTGTTCCAACCCGGCGCTGCGCGAAATGTCGGTAGATGTGCCAGGCGCGACAGGCATCATGAACGACTATCTGGTATTTCGCATCGGCATGGGAATAGTGTGCTACGGCCTCGGTGGACTGGGCCTGTATTTTGGCGGCCTGGTCACGATGGCAGACTTCAACCTGTTTCTGCTGATTAGCTTGGCGTCATTTGTTGCGATGCAAACTGACTTTATTTTGCTGATCTTCCGCGCCACCACGCGTTACAATGAAGAGACAGTCACATCCGTCTGCACCTCGCTGTTCCACCTGCTGCTGGTCGGCTCAGTATGCTTTCTGGCGCCGCGCATCGTTCCGGTAACGCTGGCTTTCCTGATTTCACGGCTATTTGCGATGGCCTTCACGGTATTCATGGCGCGCCGTAAAGCTGCCATTTTCAGTTACCCGTCCGGCCGCATTGTCGTGGCGTTGAAAACGGTACCCGCGATGTTGCGTAAGCGTACATGGTATGCCGCCGACAGCTTTATCACGGCAGCGTTTAACCAGATCGACACTCTGCTGGTAGGGCACTTGCTTGGGCTGCACGCTCTGGGCAATTACCAGATCGGTGCCAAGGTTCTACAGATGAGCCTATCGATTGTGCAGATCGCTTCCAGCGTCTACATCCCGGTGCTTTCGCGCGCGATTCATCAGACGCACCCAGTCCGCGTCGTCATGCAGATGATCTTGTCGTTGGCCGCCGTGGGTGCCGCCGGGGCATGCAGCATTTACTGGATCATGCCGCATCTGGTCAACCTGTATATGGGTACCCAGTTCGCCGACGCCAATCTGCTGTGGGGGGGCATAGCGCTGGCGGTGTTCATCCGTTGCCTGGCTGCCGGTTTCGGCATTCTGTTGGTGGCGCTGGATAAGCCGGGCATCCGCACTTTCGTGCAGATCGGTATCATCTCCAGTCTTGTAGTGCTGGCGTGGGTGTTAGTGCCGGCATACGGCCTATGGGGCATGGGATACGCGGTGGCCGGCTCGTTGGGCGTGGGTCTGGTTATCTACGTCGTCGCGGTGCTGAAGTTGGCACCTGCTTTATTTTCATTGCGCAAATTGCGGGCGGTGAAACTGTCCTGATTGTGACCGGCCTCCACTACTTTCCGGTAGTGGAGGCCGCTGGGCTTAGCCCATGAAGCCGAGGTTTTTGACGGCAAAATTGCCGATGTTCGGGAATACGGCCGCCAACTGCGTGGCCGATACGCCAAACCACAAGGCCAGCGTTGCGCCGTACTGATCCACTGACGTGGTGGGGAGCAGTGAACCTGACCCCACATCCAGCGCGTGGTCAACGCCCGTGACCGGGAAGCTGCCGTAAATATCCTTGCCTTTGACTGCGCCGCCTACGATGAAGTGGTGCGAGCCCCAGCCATGGTCGGTACCGTTGCCGTTAGAGGTGAAGGTGCGGCCAAAGTCCGACGCAGTAAACAGCGTCACCTGCTTCCGCATATCGGCGCCCTGCAGCGCCGCCATTGTCGTGTTGAAGTAAGCGATGGCATGGTCGAGCCGCGCCATCAAGTCGGCATGCGCGGTCTTTTGCTGCGCGTGGGTGTCAAAACCGCTCATGCTCACATAAAACACTTGTCGTTTCACACCCAAGGCGTCACGGCCGGCGATCACGCGCGCCACCGCCTGCAACTGCAGCGCCAGCGGATTTGGCGTCGACATGCCGGTGTTGGGATTGATGTAGTTCGTCGGATTGGGAATGCCGCCAGCGCCGGCCGGCGCCATGGCGTTGGTCAGCGTCGCTTGCGCGGTGATGGCGCGGCTGGCCACGGCGGCATGATCGTTCTGGAATTTGTCGCTGCCTTGCCCGGTAATGATGGCGCGCAGCGGGTTAGCGCCAGGCAACGTGCCGAACAAGGATGTGTTCAGGTTGAGGATCCCAGGCAGACCGGTAGGCGCTATTTGCAATTGCCGTGTTTGTTTGCCCGCCAGAAATACTGCGTTGCCGGATATCGAAATGCAGCCGAAGGTCGAGTTGCTGTTGGCGGAGCCCACGACATCGCCCATACGTCCACCCCAGCCCGAGATTGCACCCTCCGGGCTGCTCGATTGCCAAATTGATTGCTGATCGTTGTGCGAAAACAGTTTTGGAGGCAGCGCTACCGAGCCCGCCTTGTACTGGGTCAGCGTGGTAGGCTGTACCAAGGTGCCGACGTTGGCGATGATGGCGGCGTTGCCGACGTCGAACAGGGATTTCACGGTCGTCAATCCCGGATGCAGGGCGAAAGTGCGGCCCTGATCGTTGAGAGGTGCGATCGGCAGGATTCCCCCAGCAGCGCCGAGGCCGGGCAACGCGATCGAATTGCCGTCGGTAGTGACGCGCAGTCGCTGATATTCGTTCCACGAGGTGCTGTCGGTAGCCAGCACGGTGTTGAAACCGTCATTGCCGCCGGCCATATAGAGGCAGACCAGGGCCTTGTAGTCGCTGGCGGTTTGCGCGGCGGCCGAGCTCATCGCTGCCAGATTCACGGTAAAGGGGGCTGCGGCGCCACCGGCCAGCGCGGCCATCGAACCGAGGAAGTTGCGGCGAGAAAAATTGTGCTTGCTCATGTCGACTCCTTATTTCTGTACGATATATTCGGGCGAGGCCATGGCAAGGAAAACAGCCATGTAGACGCGGTAGTTTGCCAGCCGTGTCACCAGTGCGGCATTGCTGCTGGTCGCTACCGGGCGCTCGATGGAGCTGACGGCGGCGATGATTTGTGAACGCAGGGTGGATGACATGTTGCCGTTCAGCAGCAGCAGGTTAATGCGGTCCACCAGTTTGCCCGGATTGTCGATCAATACCAGCTCATTCTGATAGTTGGGTTTAACGTCCAGGTTGGTTCCCACACCGCTGGAGACGGCATTCTGCATGAAGTTGAGATAACCGATCAGACTGGGTTCAGCGACGATCTGCATCTCCGGGGCCACCATGCCGGCGTCGGCCAGTTGGGACTCAGGTGGTACATAGCCAGGGCGGTAGAAGTTGAACACGGACGGCGAACGCAGCGGGGACTGTGCCAGGCCATAGATGGGATCATACAGGCTAGGAATCAGATAGCGAGCTGAGGCGGAGGTGGCGTTGAATGCGCGCATCCAGTTAGCCAGGCGGATCAGCGGTTCGCGTACTTTTTCAGCGCCGGCGCTCAAATCGCGCGCTTCGCTATCCATCAGGACCGCGCGGATCACCGCTTTCATGTCGCCGCGTACGCCAGAGCCGTTATCGGCAAAAGCAGCAGCCACGCGGCTGATGTAGGCAGGGCTGGGGTTGCTGGTAACCAGGCGCTGGATGAGTTCGCGACCGATGAACGGGCCAACATTGGGATGGTTAAACAAGGTGTCGAGTGCGACTTTCAGGTCGGCTTCGCCTGTGGTCGTGCCCTGAATTGTTTTGCCAAGGAAGGTTTTCTCCGACGTCGAGTGGAAAGCCGGATACATGACCATTGGCTTGATTTCCCAATCCGGGTCCTTGATCGTGCCGATGAAGCGGCTGGCGAGTTTGTCGGTATTGGAGAAGCTCCAGCCCGTAAATACTTTGGCCATGCCCATGACGTCGTCATGGGTGTAGGTTTCGACTGCCTTGCCGTTGACAATCACTTGGCTGCCGTCCTGGTTCAGCTTGTACAAGCCAATGGACATGAGTTGCATGATTTCGCGCGCGAAGTTTTCGTCTGGCAGGCGATTGCCCGACTCTTTTTGGTTGTGGATGCTGGACAGATAAACGCCCATCATCGGATGAAGGGCAACCGATTCCAGCAGTTGGCGGTAATTGCCGAAGGCGTTTTTGCCCAGCATATCGTAGTAATCAGCCATGCCGCGCGTGTGCTCGGCCAAGGTTGCGTCTTCAAACGACACGACAAAGATTTGTGACAGTGCAAAAACCACGCGCTGGCGCAACTGGTCGTTGCCTTCCATTACACGTTTCCAGAAAAACTCATTGAACTGCGCTTGGGCGGCGGGGGAGCCCGCCGCTGCCAAGGTTTCGATATACGAACGATAGGTGGGCGCCGGAATGAAATTGAGCTGAGCTTCCAGCCATGCCGACGGGCCGCTGGCGACCACCGAATTAATCAGCCCCATGTTCGGGCCGAAAGAGGCTTGAGCAAGGAAGCGCGAAGCCATTTCCGGCGTCGTAACCATGCTGTCGCCGCTGGTGGTCAGGCTGGCCAGTAGCTGGCTGCCACCACTCAATACGCGGCTGCTGCCGGTAGTGCTGCTGGTAACGATCTCGGCGCTGGTAACCGTACCGTTGTTAACGCCAACGCCGTTGCTGGCGCTCCCGCCGCCGCATGCGGTAAGGACTGCAAACGACGTTGCGGCGATCATCGTTCGGATAGTAGCGGAATTCATTGCGGTTGTCCTCGAAAGGTTGAATCGATGATGAATTGTAGCCCCGTGGAAAGTATTTCCACACGGGAATTCAAATTTATTTGCTCATCATTTGAGCAATGTTTACGACTAACTATTTTTCCGGCCGAAATTAGACGAAGTTCGCCACAAATTAAGCGAACTTTTCTAAAAGAAAACTAAGATGGTTTATTTGAAATGTCAGATTTCGACAACGGAAAATTAACTGTTGGACACAGTTTTTTCACAGGGGAAGGGATTTTTTTGTGACGATTCCAATCTGATAATTGCGCGTAGATGCGTTGAAATTGGCAGATATTGAGGTTTTTATATGGGAGTTGCCAAAAACATCTTGGCTTATAGGAGCGACAGGATAGTACCATGCAATTTAACATTTTTGCTCGCCCGAAATTGTAACAAGGGAGGAGCGTCAGATGCGTCAGGCGGGAAAACGGGGTGTGGAAAAGGCTGGAGGGGGGCTGGGGGATGGTGTCACCAACAGGAATCGAACCTGTATCAAGGTCTTAGGAGGACCCCATTCTATCCGTTGAACTATGGTGACACGCGCGCGACCGCCAGGTGGGGCGCAGCGAGCGGCTATCATATCGGCTTTTGGCGGGGAAAGGAAGCAACCGCCTTGTCGGACACATAAGAAGTCGTGGCCGGCGCCCCGTCTGCCAGTACAATACTGGCTTCATTCACCTATCGACGGTGCGGCCGCCTTCGGGCGTGGCGTTGTCGAGTACCTCTCTTTCTATCATGGCTGTCATAACTCTATCCTCGGCGCAACTGGCGTTTGGGCACGTCGCGCTGCTCGACCACGCGGAATTTTCACTGGAAACCGGCGAGCGCGTCGGATTGATTGGCCGCAACGGCACCGGCAAGTCGTCGCTGCTGAAGATCATTTCCGGCCGCTTCAAGCTGGACGACGGGCTGCTGGTGATGCAGCAGGGGCTGAAGATCGCCTACGTCGAGCAGGAGCCGGTGTTCGATCCGGAAATGACGGTGTTCGACGCGGTCGCTTCCGGCATGGGCGATCTGCAGGACCTGCTCAAGGAATACGACGCGCTGACTTCCCAGTTCGGCCAGGGCAATGACGACGCCGTCATGGAGCGCATGCACGACGTCCAGGTCTTGCTGGACGCGGCCGATGCCTGGAGCCTGCCGAACAAGGTTGAAACCGTGCTGGACCGGCTGAACCTGACCGGCGACATGCTGATGAAGACACTGTCCGGCGGGATGCAAAAGCGTGTGGCCCTGGCGCGCGCGCTGGTCTCGGCGCCGGACGTGCTGCTGCTCGATGAACCGACCAACCACCTGGACTTCACCTCCATCATGTGGCTGGAAGGCTTGCTGCGCGACTTTAAGGGCAGTGTGCTGTTCATTACCCATGATCGTTCCTTCCTGGATAACGTCGCCACCCGCATCATCGAGCTCGATCGTGGCCGCTTGCTGTCGTTCCCGGGTAACTTTACCGCCTACCAGGTGCGCAAGGCCGAGCAGCTGGAAAACGAGGAAGTGGAAAACGCCAAGTTCGACAAGGTGCTGGCGCAGGAGGAGGTGTGGATACGCCGGGGCGTCAAGGCCCGCCGCGTGCGCGACGAGGGTCGCGTGCGGCGCCTGGAGGCGCTGCGTCTGCAGCGCGCCGCCCGCCGCGAGCAGCAGGGCCAGGTCAAGCTGGAGGTGTCGTCGGGCGAGCGTTCCGGCAAGATCGTGGCGGAACTGGAAAACGTTAGCAAGAAATTCGGCGACCGCGTCATCGTCAGCAACTTCACCGGCACCATCCTGCGCGGCGACAAGGTCGGCTTGATCGGCGCCAATGGCGCCGGCAAGACCACGCTGCTGAAAATGATCCTGGGCGAATTGCAGCCGGACGGCGGCGTCGCCAAGCTGGGCACCAAGCTGCAGGTGGCGTACTTCGACCAGATGCGCACCCAGCTCAACGAGGAAGCCAACCTGATGGAAACCATCGCCCCGGGCAGCGACTGGGTCGAGATCAACGGCGCGCGCAAGCACGTCATGAGCTACCTGAACGATTTCCTGTTCGCGCCCGAGCGCGCACGCTCGCCGGTCAAGTCGCTGTCCGGCGGCGAGCGCAACCGCCTGCTGCTGGCGCGCCTGTTCGCCAAGCCGGCCAACTGCCTGGTGCTCGATGAGCCGACCAACGACCTGGACATCGAGACGCTGGAACTGCTGGAAGAATTGCTGGAAGAGTACCAGGGCACCGTGTTCCTGGTCAGCCACGACCGTACCTTCCTCGACAACGTGGTGACACAGGTGATCGTGGCCGAAGGCGAGGGCAACTGGCGTGAATTCGTCGGCGGCTACAGCGACTGGGAGCGCATGCGTCCAGCCCAGCAGGCGCTGGCGGCCAAAGCCCCCGTCAAGCCGGCGCCCGCCGCGGCGTCGGCTGCTGCGTCGCAGCAAAATTCGATTGCAAAGCAGAAAAAGCTCAGTTATAAAGAGCAGCGGGAACTTGATGAATTGCCAAAGTTGATTGCCGCGCTAGAGGATGAGCAGGCGGTGCTGGCCGGGCAGCTGTCGGATCCGGACTTTTACAAGAAGACCCCGGCCGAAGCCAAGCGCCTGAACGCGCGCGTGGCGGAGATCGAGGACGAACTGCTGTCGGCGCTGGAAAAATGGGAGGCGATCGAAGCGCGCGCCAAGGCTTAACTTTCTTATGAGATAGTTTGCATGGGTAATGTCAATGTTTGAGCGCGCCGCGCTGGTGCGCATCCTGCCGTTCGCGCTGTACATGTTTTTCCTCTTTATCTCCGACATGCTGGGACGGCTCGGTTACGGGCCGTACGCGCTGCGCTGGCTGTACGGTGTCAAGATAGCCTGCGTGCTGACGTTGTTGTGGCTGTTTCGCCGGGATTACATCGAACTGGCGCGGCCGCAGTGGCGCTGGACGGCGGTGGCTGGCGCGGTGTCGGCGGGCATTGTGGTATTTTTGTTATGGATATGGCTGGATGCGTCGTGGATGGTGATGGGCAGCTCGGCCGGTTTCGATCCCCGCGTGCAGGGCCGGATTGATTATCCGCTTGCGGCGGTGCGCCTGGCCGGCGCGGCGCTGGTGGTGCCGGTGATGGAAGAACTGTTCTGGCGTTCCTACCTGATGCGCTGGCTGGACAACAAAAAATTCCTGTCGGTCAATCCGGCTGGTGTAAAACTTTCTACAACTGTTGTCACGGTGATATTATTTGGGTTGGAGCACAATTTATGGTTTGCCGGCGTGGTGGCCGGCGCTGTTTACAGCGTGTTGTACATGCGTGGCCGCAGCCTGTGGTCGCCCATCCTGGCACACGCGGTGACCAATGGACTGCTGGGCGTTTGGGTGTTGGCCACGGCCAACTGGACCTACTGGTAGCGTGTTTTCTAGCAACAGATTTTTAAGACAAAACAACCAATGTCGATCTATTTGAAATTCTCTCCCGGCAGCCGTGGCTGCCTTGCATTGCAACCCTCCGCCTTGGTGGCTTGGACTTTGGTCGTGGGTGCCGCGTTCAGTTCGCCCGCCCAGGCCGCGCTCAGCGACACGATTCACCCGTTCGCCGCGATTGGCTATACCCATGACGACAACCTGCTGCGCCTGGAAGATGGCCAGCAGGTGGACGGCATGCGCAGCGACAACGTGCGCCAGCTTCAAGCCGGCTTCACGTTCGAGCGCCCGGTCGGCCGCCAGATGTTCGTCGGCTCGGCCAAGGCCAGCCGCGTCAGTTTCGACCACTTCAGCCAGCTGGACTACAGCGGCGAGGATCTGCAGGCCACGTGGAACTGGGTGTTGGGCAACCAGCTGACCGGTCACCTGGGCGCGACGTACTCGCAGACCATCGCGCCGTTCTCGGATTTTCACACCAACCAGCGCAACCTGAAGACGCAGAAGCACGGCTTCTACGACATCAATTGGCTGTTCCAACCGCACTGGCAGGTCCATGCGGGCTACATCAAGGACACCTTCGACTACGATCTGGCCTCGCAGCGCTTCAACAACCGCACAGAAAAAGCCACCGACGCCGGCTTCGACTTCCTGGCCGGCACCGGCAGCACGGTCGGCCTGGTGGCGCGCCGCCTGACCGGCAACTATCCGGACGCGGTGCGCCAGGGCACCTTCGTCCAGGAGTCGGGTTACACCCAGGACGAGCTCAAGCTCAAGGTGCTGTGGCGCGTCAGCGATGTCACCCAGCTGCAGTTCCTCGGCGGCCGCGTCAAGCGCCGGCACGAGCAGAGCGTCGAGCACGATTCCAGCGGCACCAACGCGCGCGTGACGGCGCAGTGGGCGCCGCGCGAACGCTTGCGTTTCAACGCGGCCGCCTGGCGCGAGTTCACCGCGGTCGAGTCGAGCGTGCTGAATTATGCGCTGGGCAAGGGTGCCAGCGTCAGCGCCGCCTGGGACGTGTCGGCCAAGATCCGCCTCGACGCGCAACTGCGCAGAGAGAAACGCGACTTCACCGGCCTGATCGCCTCCGTGCTGCCGGTTAGTTACAACGACAAGACCAGCGCAGCCAGCGTGGGCGCCACTTACGCGCCGACGCAAAGCAGCCAGCTCGGTGTCACGTACGCGCATGACAAGCGCGACCCCAGCAACCGCCTGTTCAGCAGTGGCTACCGCTCCAGCAGCGTGTCGCTAAACGCCAGCATCCAGTTTTGAGCCGCACGATGAATATTAGTGATCTTCCCCTGGTAGCTTTTTTTCAGCGCGTGCTGGATCCCCTGATCATCATGGGCAGCCTGTACCTGTGCTCGGCCGCCGTCGGCGCGCCATTCAACGGTTATATGTTGATTTTGATGGTGCTGGCGTTCTATGTGTCCACCTCGGTGTACGCCTATGTCGATCCTTATCGCAACTGGCGGCGCGGCCACATGTTGGGCTATGTGCGCGGCGTGCTGGTGGGCTGGGCCATCATTGCCGCCATCCTGTTGCTGTTAGGTAAATGCAGTGGCCTGATCTCGCTGTACGACCGTAAGGCAGTCACCGCCTGGCTCCTGGTGACGCCGCTGGCCTTGCTGGTGAACTACGTCGCCACTTGGTGGACCGGCAACGGCCGCCGCGCCAGCGAGGTGCGCTCGGTGGTGATCGTCGGTGCCAACGACCTGGGCCTGCGGTTTGCCGAGAAGATTGAGAACCAGGCGGGGCACCTGATGCAGGTGCGCGGCTTCTTCGACGACCGCATGGAATTGCGTCGTCCGCCGGGCTTGCGCCACGAAATGTTGGGGAAAATGGATGACGTCGCGCAATACGTGCGCGCCCATAACGTCAAGATGATATATATTAGCCAGCCGATTTCTGCGCAGCCGCGCATCCGCAAGTTGATCGATGAACTGCAGGACACCACCGCTTCGGTATATTTCTTGCCGGATATCTATGTCTTCGACCTGATGCAGGCCCGTTTCGACAGCGTAGCGGGCATGCCGGTGATCGCCATCTGCGAGACGCCTTTCACCGGCTTCAACAGCATGGTCAAGCGTGTCAGTGACATCGTACTGGCACTTGCCATCCAGATTATGTTGCTGCCAATCATGCTGGTGATCGCGTTGTTGGTGAAGCTGGGGTCGCCCGGTCCAGTGATCTTCCGTCAGCGCCGCTACGGGCTGTATGGCGAAGAGATCATCGTCTACAAGTTCCGTTCGATGACGGTGACCGAGGACGGCGACAAGGTGGTGCAGGCGAGGAAGGGCGATCAACGGGTGACGCCGATCGGTGCCTTCCTGCGCAAGAGTTCCCTGGACGAGTTACCGCAATTCATCAACGTACTGCAGGGGCGGATGAGTATTGTGGGGCCGCGCCCGCACGCGGTAGCGCACAACGAGCAGTACCGGAAGCTGATCAAGGGTTATATGCTGCGCCACAAGGTCAAGCCCGGCATCACCGGCTGGGCCCAGGTCAACGGCCTGCGCGGCGAGACGGAAACGCTGGACAAGATGGAGGCGCGCATCCAATACGACCTGGATTATTTGCGCAGCTGGTCGCTGTGGCTGGATATCTGGATTATCCTGTGCACGGTTAAAGTGGTATTGAAGCGCGAAAACGCGTTTTAACGACAAGGTGTCGCACTGCAGCAAAAAACGTGTTAAGAATGTCAAGAGTGTTTATAATATTGACAGGTATAATTGTTGCGGGCATACTTTTTGGCCGCGGTTGCGTAGTGCTGGCGCAGCCCTTGATTTTTAGAAGGTTGGACAGGCGTGGCTTGCAGGAGTCTGGGTGCCGCCGGATGGCCGGAGGCTCCAGCAGTTTTATGTGCAATTGCAACATGTCTGCCATTTACATGGTTTTATTGAAGGAATGACTTTGAATCACTTAAACAGCATGTACCGACAACGGCTCGCTTGCGCGGTGCTGGTATTGATCGCCGCCGCCGGCCTGAGCGCCTGCGGGGACAAATCCAAGAAGCCTGGTCAGACGCTGGCCAGCGTGAATGGCAACGAAATCACCGTATTGCAACTGAACGAGGAACTGCAGCGTTCCGGCGTTGCGCCGGCCCAGCAGGAAGCGGCCAGCAAGCAGTTGCTGGAAGCGTTGATCGATCGTCAGCTGCTGCAGGAGCAGGCGGAAAAAGATAAGACCGACCGCGATCCAAAAGTGGTGCAGGCAATTGAGCGCGCCAAGTCGCTGATCCTGGCCCAGGCTTATATGCAAAAGCGCATAGGCAATGTCGCCAAGCCCAGCCGTACCGAGGTTGAAGAGTACTTCCAGAAAAATCCTGGATTCTTTTCCGGTCGTAAGCAGTTCGACATGCGTGAGCTGGTGCTGGCCACGGCCGACGTCGACGCTCCGCTGAAGGCTGCCATGGACGCCTCCAAGTCGCTGGAGGAAGTGGCTGCATGGATGGACGCGCACAAGGTGCGTTACAGCCGCGCCCAGCTCACCCGCACCAGCGCCGACCTGCCGCCCGAGCTGTCCAGCAAGCTGCTGGCCCTGCCCAAGGGCCAGTTATTCATCATCAAGGAAGGCGCGCGCAGCCTGCTGATTTCGATCGCCGAGATCAAGGACGCGCCGGTGACGCTGGACATGGCGGCGCCGCAGATCGAGCAATTCCTGGTCAACAAGCGCACCAAGGAAGCCACCGACGCCGAACTGGCGCGTCTGCGGGCCGGCGCCAAGATCGAATATCTGAACAAGTCCGCAGCGCCCAAGGCTGCCGAACAGGGCGCTGCCCCAGCTCCGGCGGCGGTAGCCGCACCGGCGGCGGCTGCGCCGGCGGCCAGTTCGTCGGAGGCGAACGACCGCGGTGTGGCCGGCTTGAAATAAGCGTGCAAATTTAATTCTTCACGAACAGGGCATATGATGAAACGATTGATGGGATGGATATTGGCGGTGCTGTGCATGTCCGCGATGGGCAGTGCCGGCGCGGCCGACGTGAAGCTGGGGTCGAGCGACGTGCTCAAGGTGACGGTGTACGGTAGTCCCGACCTGACCACGGAAACGCGGGTCAACGAGGCCGGCAAGATCACCTTCCCGCTGATCGGTGAAGTTGAGATCGGCGGCCTGTCGACCGCCGACGCCGAAAAGAAAATCGCCGGCATGCTGGAGAGCGGCGGGTTCGTCCGCAAACCGCAGGTCAACATCCTGGTCACTGTGCTGCAAAGCCAGCAGGTATCGGTGCTGGGACAGGTCAACCGTCCTGGTCGCTATCCGATTGAAGGCAAACGCAGCGTGCTGGACCTGCTGGCGCTGGCCGGCGGTCTGAGCGCCGACGGCGGTGAAACAATCGACCTGATCCGCAAGACTGGCGACGGCAAGACCGTGCGCGAAGTGGTGGACGTGGTGGAAATGGCCCGTACCGGCGACCTGAACCGCGATCTGGAACTGACCAGCAACGACGTCATCTACGTCGAACGCGCGCCGCGCTTTTACATCTATGGCGAAGTACAGCGTCCGGGCGTGTTCCGCCTGGAGCGCAACATGACCGTGGTGCAGGCGCTGTCGACCGGCGGCGGCCTGACCCAGCGCGGCACCGAACGCGGCGTGCGTGTCAAGCGCCGCGGCGCCGACGGCAAGTTGCAGACGCTGGACGTCAAGCATGACGATCTGCTGCAGCCTGACGATGTCGTCTATGTCAAGGAAAGCTTGTTCTAAAGCCGGGTCACCGTCGTCTTTTTTAGTCCAGAAATGAAAGCATCGCCATGAATTTTTCCCAAATCCTGTTGGTTTTGCGGGCGCGCAAAAAAATCATCCTGCTGACGTTGCTGTTCACCGTGGCGGTGACGGTGGTGGTCAGCCTGATCCTGCCCAAAACCTATAAAGCGACCTCGTCGGTCCTGCTCAATTACAAGGGTGTCGATCCGTTGACCGGCATGTCGATGCCGGGCCAGCTGCTGCCGGGCTATGTGGCGACGCAGATCGACATCATCACCAGCAAGAACGTGGCGCTGCGTGTGGTGGACGCGCTCAAGCTGGCGCAGAGCCCGGCTGTCATCGAGCAGTTCAACGACTCGGAAGACGGCCAGGGTACAGTGCGCGACTGGCTGGCCGAGCTGTTGCTGAAGAAGCTGGAGATCGTGCCATCGCGCGAGAGCAGCGTCATCGAGATCAGCTTCAAGGGTTCCGACCCGCAGTTCGTCGCGGCCATCGCCAACGCTTTTGCCGAAGAGTATCAGCGCGCCAATATCCAGCTGAAGGTCGATCCGATGAAAAAGGCCACCACCTATTTCAACGACCAGTCCAAGTTGCTGCGCGACGCGGTGGAAGTGGCGCAAAGCCGCCTGTCGAAATACCAGCAGGAAAACGGCATCGTCAGCGTCGACAACCGCCTCGACGTCGAATCGAACCGCCTCAACGACCTGTCGGCGCAACTGGTCGCGGCCCAGGGCCAGCTGATGGAAGCGCAGTCGCGCCAGCGCATGGCGAGCGGCGAGTCGGGAGAATCGCCTGATGTGGCCGGCAACCCGCTGATCCAGAACATGAAGGTCGCGCTCAGCACGGCCGAATCGAAATTCGCCGACGTCGCCCAGCGTCTGGACAAGAACCATCCGCAATACCAAAGCGCCAAGGCCGAAGTGGACCAGTTGCGCGCCGACCTGAAGGCGCAGACCAAGGCCGCCTCGAACACCGTCGGCAACAATGCGCAGATCTTGATGCAGCGCGAAGCGCAGATCCGCTCCGCTTTGCAGGAGCAGAAGAACAAGGTGCTGGCGCTGAACCGCACCCGTGACGAACTGAACGTGCTGCAGAAAGATGTCGAGAGCGCGCAGCGCGCGTTTGACGCCACCTCGGTGCGCCTGTCGCAGACCCGCATCGAAGGCCAGGCCGAGCAGTCGGACGTCGCATTGCTGAATCCCGCCGTGGCGCCGGTCAAGCCCTACAGCCCGAAGATCCTGATCAACACGGCGCTGGCGATCGTGCTGGGATCCATGCTGGGCGTCGGCCTGGGCTTCCTGATGGAACTGTTCGACCGCCGCGTGCGCTCGCAGAGCGATCTGGCCGACATGCTCGACATCCCCGTGCTGGGCGTTATTGACTGGAACCAGGCCAAGCACCGCAAATCGCGCTTCAAGGGCCTGTTCCTCCGCCGTAGCACTTTGCGCCTGAATTAATCAGAGATGGAACCTTCCATGACCACCACTCCCAATCTTGTCTCGCCGGTCAATCCGGTCCCACCGATCCCGCGCAAGGGCGACTCCAGCATCGGCGGCTTGCTGCTGGCCTCCGGCAAAATCACGCCGGAAAACGCCGAACGCGTGCTGCGCATGCAAAAGGAACTGGGCATCCGCTTCGGCGAAGCGGCCCAGCGCCTCGGCCTGATCACCGAGCAGGACATCCAGCAGGTGCTGGCGCGCCAGTTCGACTACCCCTATCTGCAAGAGGGCGAGACCAAGTTCTCCAACCAGCTGGCGGCGGCGTTCCGCCCGTTCAGCCCGCAAGTGGAAACGCTGCGCGCCGTGCGCAGCCAGCTGATGCTGCGCTGGTTCGCCAGCGGCCGCAAGTCGCTGGCCATCGTCGGTGTCAACCAGGGTGACGGCGTCAGCATCTTTGCCGCCAACCTGGCCGTGGTGTTTTCCCAGCTGGGCGAAAACACGCTGCTGGTCGACGCCAACCTGCGCCGTCCGCGCCAGAACGAAATCTTCGACCTGCAGGCGCGCGCTGGCCTGTCCGACATCCTGGCCGGCCGCGCCGGCACGGAGGCCGTGGCCAGGATCGACTCCTTCGTCTCGCTGTCGGTGTTGCCGGCCGGCACGCTGCCGCCGAATCCGCAGGAGTTGCTGAGCCGCGCTTCCTTCGGCTCGCTCAACGCCACGCTGGAACAGAACTACGACGTCGTGCTGTATGACGTGCCGGCCTATGCGACCGGCGCCGACTTGCTGTCGATCGCCGCCCGCGCCGGCGGCGTGCTGCTGGTGGCGCGCAAAAATGAAACCCTGCTCACCGATATCAACACGATGACCGAACAGCTGTTGCAAAGCGGTTCCAAGGTGGTCGGTTCGGTACTGGTTGAGTTCTGATGCAGGATTCGGTCACACAAGCCGCCAGCAGCGGGCGCGTACCCGGCTGGAAGGTGGGTCTGGCCGATCTGTGGCCGGTCCTGCTGGGCATGGCCAGCCTGTTCGTGCCCAGTTTCTATCGTTTGTTTACGGGTGTCTGGGCCACGGAAGACCAGGCCCACGGCCCCATCATCCTGGCGCTGTCGTGCTGGCTGCTTTACCGCCAGTGGCCGGACATGCTGGCGCGCAGCGCCGGCGGCCGCGGCGCCCGCTTCGGCTGGCTGCCGTTCACCGCCGGCCTGCTGGCCTACATCGTCGGCCGTTCGCAGCAGATCTATATCCTGGAAATTGGTTCCTTCATCTGCCTGACCGCGTCGCTGGTGCTGATCCTGCGCGGCTGGACCGCACTGCGCGTGCAGTGGTTCCCGTTCTTCTTCATGCTGTTCATGATACCGCTGCCGGCCGAGCTGGTGATCATGTTGACCATGCCGATGAAAATGGCGGTGTCGTGGGCTACCGAGCAGTTGCTGTACGCGGCAGGCTACCCGATCGCCCGGGCCGGCGTGATCCTGCAGATCGGCCAGTACCAGCTGCTGGTGGCCAACGCCTGCGCCGGCCTGCAGACGCTGCTGACGCTCGAAGCGCTGGGCCTGTTCTACCTGAACGTGGTGCGCCACACGTCGGCCTTCCGTAACATCACGCTGGCGCTGTTCATCATTCCGATTTCCTTCTCGGCCAATGTGATCCGCGTCATCGTGTTGACCCTGATCACCTATTATTTCGGCGATGCCGCGGGGCAGGGCTTCCTGCACGGGTTTGCGGGCATGGTGCTGTTCATCAGCGCACTGAGCCTGATACTCGGCATCGACACGCTGCTGCAATGGTTCGTCTCGCGCCGCCAGCTGCGCAGCATTTCTCCCACAGGAACCCCGCCATGAAACAGACTTTGCGTATCAGCCTGGTGGCGGGCGTGCTGATGGTGTCGTCCGCCGTGCTGGCCAAGATCATGACGCCGACCGAGCGGCTTGCCGACGTGCGCCCGCCGCTGGTGCTGGAGCACGAGATTCCAACCGCTTTTGGCGACTGGACCGAGGAAAAGGAACTGATGGCGCAGGTCATTAATCCGGAAGCGGCCAGCGAGCTGGCGAAAATCTACACCCACACCTTGTCGCGCAACTACATCAACCGCAACGGTGAACGCATCATGCTGTCGATCGCCTATGGTGCGGACCAGACCAGCGGCCTGCAGCTGCACTATCCGGAAGTTTGCTATCCCGCACAAGGGTTCAACCTGGCGTCGGCCACCAAGGGCATCTTGATGACCAATCTGGGCGCGTTGCGCGTCAAGCGTCTGCAGACTTCGCTGGGCAGCCGCAATGAGCCGGTCACCTATTGGACGACGATGGCGGACAAGGTCGTGCTGGGCGGTTACGACACCAAGTTCGCGCAGTTGAGCTACGGTTTCCGCGGCCAGATTCCGGATGGCTTGATTTTCCGTGTGTCGTCGATTTCCAACGATCCTCAGGCAGCGTTTCAGGTGCAAGACCAGTTCGTACGGCAGATTGTCGACGCGCTGCCGGCGCAATCACGCGTGCGTTTCGTCGGCACGCCGCGTCGCCCATAAGGCGCGGCACCGGATGCGATAAATCCCTGTTTGTCCCCTTCACTGAGTTGTAAAAGGAAAATATATGATCACGGTTGGCTTGCTCTGGCATTCTTTATCCTCAGGTAACCTTGGCGTCGGAGCGCTGACTGAATCGAACATCGCGATCGTGCGTGGCGTGGCCGAGTCGTTGGGGCAGCGCGTGCGCTTCATCGTGCTCGGTTCCGGCACCGAAAACCTGCCGGCATTGGCGGCCGAGTTGGCCGAAGCCGGCCATGTGTTGGAGAACCAGCGCGTGCGAATTTTCCGTTCCAGCTTCCGCGAACAAATCAAGCGCTGCGACCTGGTCATCGACATTGGCGAGGGCGACAGCTTTGCCGACATCTATGGCTTCAAGCGTTTCTTCTTTTACTGGCTCAGCAAGAACATCGTCTGCAGCCTGGGCAAGCCGCTGATCCTGGCGCCGCAGACCATCGGCCCGTTCGATGGCGTGGCGGCGCGCATGCTTGCCAAGCAGGTGATGGGGCGTTGTCGCCGCGTGTTCGCACGCGACAACCTGTCGAGTGCTTATCTGAAGCAATTGGATGTGACGCAGAATACCGATGAGGCCATCGACGTCGCCTTCCGCCTGCCGTTCAAGGCCAAGCTGTTCGCCGACAACGGGAAGACCCGGGTCGGTATCAACGTCTCCGGCCTGCTGTTCAACGGCGGCTATACCGGCGGCAACCAGTTCGGCCTGAGCATCGACTATCCGTCGACCATCCGTCGCCTGATCAAGCACTTCCAGGCGCTGCCGAATGTGGAGGTGCATCTGGTCGGCCACGTGATCGAGCCGCACATGCCGAGCGAGGACGACTACGTACGCGGTTTGGCGCTGGCCGAGGAATTCCCCGGTGTGATCGTGGCACCGGTGTTCAGCCGTCCGAGCGAAGCGAAGTCCTACATCGCCGGCCTCGACTACTTTACCGGCGCGCGCATGCACGCCTGCATCGCGGCGTTTTCGTCGGGTGTGCCGGTGGTGCCGATGGCATACAGCCGCAAGTTCAACGGCCTGTTCGGCACGCTGGGCTACGACACCATCGCCGACTGCAAGGTCGACAGCGAGGATACGGTCTGCGCCAAGATTGGTAACGGTTTCAGCCAGCGAGAGCAGTTGCGCGGCCAGGTGCGGGCAGGGCTGCAACGGGTCGAGCAGCGTCTGGGGCGCTATGAGGCCAGCTTGACGCAGGTGCTTGGCGCTGCGACGGGGAAATAATATGAACACACTGCGCAGCTATTCCGTCGGTTTTTCCTCGGCACTGGGGAGTTTGTTCTCCAGGGCTCGTCTAAAGGCCCTGCTGGTGTTCTGGTTGCCGGTGTTTCTGGTTTCCGCGTTTCTGGGTCTATGCTGCGTCATGCTGCCGTGGTGGCTGAATCTGGGCATGGCCGCCGCAGTCGCTTATGTCTGCATGTTATGGATCTGGCCTTGGGTAGGCTTCGGCGTGTATGTGCTGATCGCAATCGTAGCGCCGGATTTCAAGCTGGCCGATGCTGCCACCGTCGGCACCATGATGGTCCTTGCGTTCCGGATATGGAGTACCAGACAGATGGCGCCGCCATTGCCATCGCGCCTGTCGACGGTGATGTGGGTATTTGCCATTATCGTTGCTGTGTCTTTTGGCATGGCCATTTTCTATTTCCATAACAAGGTGCCGAATATTTACCGCGATGGGCGGGCATTTCTTTATTGGCTGTGGCTGCCCATTCTATGGCGCATGACCGCTGGCCAGCAGGACAGCATTCCCAAACTGGTGCGGGTCATGGTCGGCATCGCGCTAACAGTGGTGGGCTTGGCTGTTTTTCAATGGGTTACGGGAATGCAGGTGGTGGCGGTGGGCTTGGTGGCATCGCTAGGCACCACCTCGGGCTTTGGCGAGGAAGTGACGCGGGTACAGATGCCGGGATTTTTGTTTGTATCCTGGGCCATCATCTGGCTAATGTTGCAGGTCCTCTACAAGCGTGTCAATCTGCTGGTCGCCGGCCCCATGATGCTGTTGCTGCTGGCTGGCCTATATGTCAATTTCGGCCGCGGTCTGTGGGCTTGGACGTTTATTGGCATTCTGTTGCCGGTATTTTTCATCGGTACCGGGCGCTCGGCCAAGTTGCTGGTTACGGTCACGCTGGGCGCTGTGCTCAGCGTGGGGACGCTAGCTGTGTTCAAACCTTCGGTTCTAGAAAATATCAGTAGCCGCCTGTCCAGCGTGCAAAACGAGGGCGGGCAAAAGACCTCCTACGGCTGGCGTGAACTGGAAAATCAGGAGGCGATGATAACGCTGCGGCGTACACCGGTATTCGGCGTCGGCATGGGCGGCGAATATCGGCCATGGGTACATGAACTGCGCTTGTTTTACGAGCACGTACGCTATATTCACAACAGTTACCTGTTCATCGCAGTCAAGCTTGGCATCCCTGGCTTGTTGTGCCTGATGCTGTTGTACTGGCGTGCCTGGAACGGCGCACGCCGAGGCTTGCCGAAGGTTAATGACCAGCAACGGGTGACGTTGCTGGCCTGTCTATCGTTTTTCCCGATTACCATGGGACTGTGCATCACTCAGCCGGAGTTCATGAATACCTACAGCGTACTGATCTTTGTATTCATGATCATTATTTTCGCCAACTGCTTTGTGACGGATGCGTCGGCCACCAAAACCGCGCGTCACGCGGGAAGGCATTGATGGCGAGCCCTCCTGCCAAGGCCTTTGTTGTCATCTTGAACTGGAACGGCTGGCGCGATACGCTGGAGTGCCTGGAAAGCCTGCTGGCCAGTACCGGGGTGGAACTGCGCGTGGTGGTGTGCGATAACGCATCTAGCGACGGTTCGGCTGCGCAACTGCGCGCATGGGCGGATCGCCGTTTCGGCGCGTTTGGCTGGACCGAGGTGGATCGCTTGTTGCCGCAGGCGCGGCCAACCACCGACCACGCATTTGTGCTGCTGCACAATGGCGGCAATTTGGGCTTTGCAGGAGGCAATAATCCAGGCATCGCCTACGCGATGGGTGATGCTGCTTGCGAATACATCTGGCTGTTGAATAACGATACCGTGGTCGAGCCTGATGCGCTGGCGCAGGCTATTGCACGCATGCGGCAGGACCGCCGCATCGGCTTGTGTGGTTCGACGCTGGTGTATTACCATCAGCGCGATCAGGTCCAGGCTTTCGGCGGCGCTCGCTATTCGCCCGCCCGGGGCAGTTCGGTGCATGTCGGCGCCTTCGAGCCGCGCTCCGCAGTGCCGGCGGCGTCGGCGGCAGTGGAAGCCTCATTGTCTTATGTCATTGGCGCGGCCATGCTGGTGCGGCGGGCTTTTGTCGAGCAGGTGGGATTGATGACGGAAGACTATTTCCTCTATTTTGAGGAGATTGACTGGTGTACGCGCGGGCGCGCCCATTTCGCGCTCGGTTATGCACCGGCCAGTGTGGTCTATCATAAGGAGGGGGCGTCGATCGGCACCGCCGCCACGGGTGGCTCGGCGCTTTCGGTGTATTACCTGTTCAAGAACAGGTTGCGCTTCACCGCGCGATTCCATGCGCGCCATCTGTTGACAGTAGTTTTGTTCAGCTTGATTGATGTCGCAAAATTTGTATACCGGCGGCGCTGGCCGCAAGTGTCTTCGGCGTTGCGGGGCATGTTGCAATTACCGCGGGCCCGACCCAAATGAGCTGGTCGTCGCCGGCTGCCGATGAACGAGTTGACTGGAGGTTGAAATGAACCTGATCCCGTTGCATATCCGTAGCGTCTTGCGACGCTTGGGACCGGCCGTGGTGATAGCAGCGCTGGGCATGGGCTGGCTGCTGCCATCTCACGCGGCCGATGATTTTAAAATCGGCGTGTACTATTTTCCTGGCTGGAAAGATAACCAACTGGGCGGGCCGTATCCCCACCCGTGGGAGAAAATCAAGCCGTTTCCCGAACGCGAACCGACGCTGGGTTGGTATGCCGAAGGGGATATTCCTGTCATGGAGAAACAACTCGGTTGGATGAATCAATACGGCATAGACTACGTGGTTTTTGACTGGTATTGGGGAAGTGACAACAAGACCCATCTGGATCATGCGCTAAATGCTTATTTGCGAGCGAAGGATCGTCATGACGTGCAGTTTGCGATCATGTGGACCAGTCACAGCGACTACATGTTTAGCCTGGAACAGTTCAAAACCATCTTTCAATTCTGGGCTGATCGTTATGGGTTTCGCAAAGAGTATTTGAGAGTGGACGGCAAACCAGTGGTGTTTATTTTTTCCGCTGGCTTGTTAAATAAGAATGCGGCCAAGCTGGGTATGACCACGGCACAGTTGCTGGCGATAGGCGATCAAATATTCAAGGATGCAGGTCTTGGCGGGGTTTCCTTTATTGGCGGGGTTTCGAACGGCCCCAACGGCGTGGATTATTCGCGTCAGAGCGGCTGGACCGGATTTTCTTCGTATAACCTGCATGGACCGGCGTTGAAGCGTTTTGCCGGGGGACGCCAGCAAACCCGCTCCTATGCCGAGCTGGCCCAGGGGTATGACGACCAGTGGCAATACATGCTGAGTCACGTCGAGGGAATTTACGTGGTGCCGATGCTCTCCGGATGGGACCACCGGCCTTGGGGGGCCAGCCCGGATCCTATGCATGACATGTCCATCGCCGATCCTGTCCAGTTCCAGAAACACCTGGAGGCCGCACGTGCGGTGATGCTCAGTGAGCCTGAAAAGACCAAAAAGATGGGGGTGATTTGCTGCTGGAATGAATTCGGAGAGGGTTCTTTTATCGAGCCAACCAAGAAATTCGGTTTTTCGTATCTGGAAAAAGTGAAACAGGTATTCGGAACGCAAAAGTGAGTCTCCAGCCATTCAATCGCGTGGTGTCTTTCTGAGGGACATGCTATGTTGTCGCCCCGCGGTATCTGCGGCGTTGACGAGGAGCAAGCGGTATAGACGCGGAATTTTTTTGGTCGGAGAGTAAATGATATCCAATATGAACTACACCTCGGCGGCGCCGCATGGTGAATGATAATTTGCGTCTGGTGATTGTCGCGCAGGAGTTTCCTTATCCTCCAAATCACGGCGGCAGGGCGGACGTGTGGCGGCGCATGCGTGCGTTGCAGCGCTTGGGCTGCTCGGTGATGCTCGTGTGCTGGTGCGACGACTATGACCAGCCCACCGCGGAGCATCTGCGGGCGGTCGAGCAGGTGGCGGAGACCGTGCAGGTCATCGTCAAGCGTCGCGGCTGGCGTCAGGATGGTCGGCGCTTATGGCGCATATTGAACGGCATCCCGTCTCACGCGGCCGCAAGATGGGCCGATAGTGCCGATCAAGGACCGCTGATGCGGTCCGTGCGCGCATTTCAACCGCAAGCGGTATTGCTGGACTCACCTTATGGCGGCGTGTTCGCGCGCCAATTGAGCGCCCGGTTGGATGTACCGCTGTTTTACCGTTCGCATAATATCGAGCACGCTTATTTTGCTGGCCAGGCTGCCGCTGCCAGCAGTATCAAGAATCGTTTGGCGTGGACCTTGGCGCGCTGGCATCTGCATGCATATGAGCTCTCGCTGATGAAGGTTGCCGCAATCACTTTTGATATTTCGGCCGATGATATGAAGATATGGCAGGCGGAAGGTATTCGCAACGGCCACTGGCTGCCGCCTCTGCCAGAGGCTATTTTCGACGCGGCGCCTGCGGCCACCACTGCCGTTGGTGCGCAATTGCTATTTCTGGGCAATCTGCGCGCGCCCAATAATGTGCGTGGAGTGCGCTGGCTGGTCGAGCAGGTCATGCCACTGGTCTGGCAGCGGAGGCCTGACGTGCCGTTGACCATTGCCGGTTCGATGCCGCTGGCTGAAGTGACCGCGCTGGTCGATACCGACCCGCGTCTGGAATTGCGCGCAAACGTCGCCGACGCGCCTGGACTGATGGCTGCGGCAGGCTTGCTGCTCAATCCAGTATTGTCCGGCAGCGGCGTCAATGTCAAAACCCTGGATATGCTGATGACCGAGCGTCCTATCGTTAGCACGCCGCAAGGGGTGGCCGGCTTGCCGCAGTCGCTGCGGTCATTGTGCCGGGTCGCTGCCGACCCGCAAACGTTTGCCGATCAAATCATCGAGGGGCTGGAGGCGCCGGCCATCGACGCCGCGGCCAGGGTGCGCGGACGCGAGCAGTTCTCCCTGCAGGCGGTATCTGCCGCAATGGCCGCCATGCGGCGCGCGATCGACGCGCATCGGCCTATCCGGACAACAGCTTAGAAAATAACGGGGTATATAAAATGAGAGTAGGTCTGGACTTGCATGTGGTGGACGGGATCTTTCAGGGATCGCGTTCGCACGTTCTGGAGGTGTTTTCCCGGGTGGCGAAGTTGTGCCCGGAGATCGAGTTTGTTGGCCTGCTGGACAAGGTCGACGAGTTCAAACGCAACTATCCATCCTTCAATTTGCCGAACGTCAGAGTGGAGCATTTGCCGCATACCGGCGCGATCAGGCGGTTGACCTGGGAGCTGCCCCGTCTGCAGCGCAAACTGGGGCTGGATTTGATGCATTCGCAATATATTATCCCGTTGCCGTCGTTGTCGAAGACGGTGGTAACGATCCATGATGTGTTGTTTGAGAGCCATCCGGAATTCTTCCAACCTTTCTTCCGCTTACGTTCGCGTTTGCTGATGCGGCTGGCCGCTTTCCAGTCCGAGCATGTATTTACGGTCAGCCAGTTCTCCAAGGGAGAAATCGAGCGGCGCTACCGCATGCGTCCGGAGCAGATTACCGTCACCCCCAACGGTGTCGATTACCGGCGCTTTTATCCCGGACAGGACGGCGAGGCCATGCTGGCACGGCGCGGGCTGGCATCTGGTGAATATTTACTTACCGTCGGCCGCCTGGAGCCCCGCAAAAACCACGTCACGCTACTCAAGGCCTACGCTCAACTGGGGGACGATGCGCCCAAGCTGGTCATCGTGGGACAGAAGGATTTCGGCTTCGAGGCGATGTTCAATGAGGTGGCGGGCAATCGCTTCCGCGACCGAGTATTGATCCTGGAGGATGTTGCTGAAGCGGAATTGCCGGTGCTCTACCGTCATTGCATGGCCTTTATCTATCCGTCGCTGGCTGAAGGTTTCGGCATGCCGCCGCTCGAAGCCATGGCCAGTGGCGCGCCGGTGATCGTTGCCAACAACACGGCCCTGACCGAAGTCGTGGAAACGGCTGGCTTGCTGGTCGGCTCCACCGATGTCGAAGGTCTGACGAACGCCATTCGGCGGGTGGTGACCGAACCGACCACCCGTGCGGACCTGCGCGCGCGCGGACTGGCACAGGCCCAGAAGTTTTCCTGGGACGTCGCTGCCGAGGCTGTGGCGGCGCGCTATCGAGCGCTGAATCGAAAATGAATCATTGAAATTTACTTGTGCATTTGCTCAGTTTAATTGTCTTGGTGTTAAAATTACCGGACTAAATGCTGCGCTGCGCAAAAAATGCCGTGTGTGATGCAATAACAGATATGAAAAAATGAGAAAAACTGTACGAATACTAGGCACCCATGGCGTGCCGGCCGCTTATGGCGGATTTGAAACCGCAGCGGAAAATATTGCGTTATTTTTGGTGCGGAAGGGCTGGCGAGTGATCGTCTACTGCCAGACAAAGGGGCGTGGCCCCATTGTCGAGGATGTCTGGCGTGGCATCGAACGCGTTTCCATTCCGATCGAGGCCGGCGGTTGGAAAGGCACCTCCCAGTTCGACCTGAAGTCGATTAAGCACGCTTGCCGGACCAAGGACTTGTGCCTGACTTTTGGGTACAACACTGCGGTGTTCAATACGCTGCAACGCATCAAAGGCATCCCTAACGTCATTAATATGGATGGGATCGAGTGGTCGCGCGCGCGCTGGGGATGGATGAAGCAAACCATTCTGTATGTCAACGAACGGATCGGCTGCTTCGTCGGCAATCACCTGATCGCCGACCATCCCGAAATCGAGACCCATCTGCTGACCCGGGCGCCGCAGCGCAAGGTCAGCACGCTGACTTATGGCGCCGATCCGGTCGCCGACGCGCCTGAAGATGCGGTGCGCGCGTTGGGCTTAGTGCCGGGGCAGTATCTGAATCTGATCGCACGGCCCATCCCGGAAAACTCGATCCTGGAAATGGTCGAGGGTTTTTCCGCCAAGCGGCGCGGTTGCAAACTGGTAATCTTGGGCAAGTATGAACCGGACATCGACGATTACCACCGTCAGGTACTGGCGGCGGCCAGCGATGAAGTGGTGTTTCCCGGTGCGATTTATGACACTGCGGTGGTGCAGGCGCTGCGCTTCCACAGCCTCGCTTATGTGCATGGTCATACCGTTGGCGGCACGAATCCGTCGCTGGTCGAGGCCATGGCTGCGACCAACGCCGTGATCGCGCACGACAACGTCTATAACCGCTGGGTGGCGCAGGGGGCGGCCGTGTATTTCAGTGACGCCGCCAGTTTTGGCGCCTGCGTCGAGAAATTGCTGGAGTCGCCGGAGGTGTTGCAGAGCCTGCGAGCGCACAGCAAGCGTCGCTTCTTTGAAGAATTTACCTGGGAGCACGTCGCTGGCCAGTACGAACAACTGCTGCTGCGCTATTTGCCTGGGCAAATAGCCGGACAGGGGTGAATTTTTTTGCATTGATAAATATTTTGATGAGGTGAAAAATGGTTAGAGTTGCCGTAGTCGGGCTGGGAAAAATGGGCTTGTCGCACCACGCGATGATCAATGCTCACAAGGATGTGAAACTGGTGGCGGTCTGTGACGGCACCGCCTACCTGCTGGATGTCTTGAACAAATACACGGGCGTCAAAACCTATTCGGATTACGCCCTGATGTTGAAAGAAGTCGAGCTCGACGCGGTATTGATCGCCACGCCATCGGGCTTCCATGCCGACATGGTTCGCGCGGCGCTGGAACGCGGGTTGCATGTATTTTGCGAAAAGCCGTTTTGCCTGACGGTGGCTGATGCCGAGGAATTGACTGCGTTAGCCCAGAAAAAAGGCTTGGTCAACCAAGTCGGCTACCACTGCCGCTTTGTCGGTGCGTTCCAGGAAGTCAAGCGTCTGCTCGACGCCAACGTCATTGGCGAGGTCAGCCATGTGCTGGCCGAGGCCTATGGCCCTGTGGTGCTGAAACCCAAGGGCTCGACTTGGCGTACGCAGCGATCCGAGGGCGGGGGCTGCCTCTACGACTACGCGGCACACCCGATCAATCTGGTTAACTGGTACTTTGGCGCGCCCAAGGGGGTCGGCGGTACCGTGCTGAATAAAGTCTTCTCCAAGGACACCGACGACGAAGTCTACAGCACCCTGTATTTCGACGGTGGCAAAAGCGCTCAGGTATCGGTCAACTGGAGCGATGAGTCGTACCGCAAGATGAGTACCAAGATCACGATCCAAGGTCCGGCCGGCCGTATCTATGCCGACCGCCAAGAGTGCCAAGTGTACCTGCGCGAAGACGCCGTTATTCCCGAGGGCTATAAAGTCGGTTGGAACGTGCGTTACACCACCGAGCTGACCGAGCCGGTCGACTTTTATCTGCGTGGAGAGGAATACACCGCCCAGCTGGATTACTTTGTTAGCAGCATTCAGCAATCGCGTGCCGACAACGTGAATTCCTTCGCCAGCGCCGCCGCGACCGACAAGGTGATCGCGCTGATGATAGCCGATGCGGAAAAAGGGCCTTCGACCTTGGCTGAAGGAGCGACGTTTGAGCCGGTGCGCAAAAAACGCGGTTTCTTTGGTCTGTAATTGTCACGCATCGTCACGGAATAAATTGAGGGAGTAAGTTATGGATCGTTTGCTGTTTGGTGACAACCAATTCTTTGGTGTTAATCATATGTCCGAAGAAAAAGCACGGGCGCAAGCCATGCGTTTTCAGGACACGGGGGCCATCATGGAGGTGCTGGACATCGCCTATGACGAGGGCATCAAGACTTTCATGTGCACAACCCACGAGCGTATCGCCGAGGTTTGCGACAAAGTGCGTGCTCAGCCTGAGCGCTACGCTGATTTCTCGTTCTACCCATGCATGCCTTACGCGCACAAGTACGCCAACGCAATGACCGACTATGGCATGATGGGCGCGATCAAGCGTTTTATGCCGGACGAGGGCTTTCTGGACGCGGCTCTGCGGGGCGGCATGTCGCTGGCGCGCAAGGACATCGAAGGCATCACCACGCTGTTGATCGATGCTGAAATGAAGATGTTCCAAGGATTGAAGACACCGGTCATCTTTTTGCAGAACGTCGTGGTTGACCTGCTGCTGGGCCTGGGTTTCAAGGAGGCGTTTTCGATTTTCGCGGATCACGTGAAGAAGCGTTACAACGCCGAGCCGGGATTCATCACGATGAACTTGCCTAAGCTGCTCGATGTGCTGGATGAGCTGGGCATAGAGAATCCCATCGTGTGCTCGAACATCAACAAGATTGGCTTCCGCGTGTCCGGCGGCGTTGAGGCATACGAGGACGCATTGCGCAATCGTAAGTTCCGCGCGATCGCGATGTCGGTCTTCGCATCGGGCGCGATTCCGCCGAAAGAGGCGATCGACTGGGTTTGCGAACAGCCCAACATCGAATCGATCGTGTTTGGTGCCTCCAGTCGCGGCAACATCCGCAGTACCCGCCAGTTGGTTCAAGAGAATTGGAAGGACGCGGTGTAAGCCAGTGCGCGGCGGCAGCGCCGCGCTGCGCCTAACAGCAGATGATTTCTACATTCGACAAGGCATATGCCGAAGGTGAGCCCAGGACCGGCGCGCCGCGCGCCGCTCGCCGCCAGGAAATCGAAGTGCTGCGTATCGTCAGCGCGTTCGGTATCGTCTGGTTCCATAATATTGCAATACCCGGTCAGGATATCGGCTACGCCGGCCTCGTCGCGTTCATCATTATTTCCATGTATTTTGCCACCTTGGGCAGCACGCCGCCCAAGCCGGTCGCGCAGCGCGCACGAGTATTACTGTTGCCGTGGCTAGTGTGGTTCATATTCTTTGGCTGTCTGAACCTGGCGAAACATGAGCCTTTTGTACCACTGGACCATGGCTTGGTCGCGGGCGTACTGCTCGGCAGCAGCGTGCACTTGTGGTACTTACCCTTCATCTGGATTGTCATTGTACTGTTTGACCGGGTCAAGCGGCCGCTGGGCGAGCGAACTCTGGCATATGGCAGCGTGACACTGGCGCTGTGCTTGTTGCTCTCCTGCAGGCTGTGGCGCGGCCCTTCGCTAGCGCTGAATTACCCGTATGCGCAGTATATGCATGCGGCTGCCGCAGTGTTCCTCGGAGTGTTTTTCGCCAATTGCAAGGTCTTGGCGCGCCCCGTGCAGTTGGCGTTGGTGGCGGCGGTGCTGCTGACGATCGTGTGGTTTACCCTGTCGATGCGTGGCATAGGCGTTCCCTATCTGCTGGGCGTGTCCGCAGCGGCCGTGACGCTGCTGCCAGAGTGGCAGCTGCCGCCGTCGTTCAACGTTAGCGGGCTATCCGAATGTACGCTGGGTATCTACCTCTGCCACGTTTTCTGGCTCAAACTTTTGCCGAAACTGGTACCGATGCCGCAAATGGTTCTGCCTTGCGTGGTGTTTGTGGCCTCGGCGCTCTCAGTCTGGGCGTTCAGAAAAACGCTGCCGCGTCTGGCCAGATATATCGTCTAGTTCAGACGCGGGCAGCCTGCCGCGCGGCCGGCATAAAACGGTTGCCAACCTTTTTGCCGTAGGCGATGGACGGCGTTTCAATATAGCGATAACCCAGCCAAGCCAATACAAAGGACAGGCCGAACTGCGTGGACACCAGCAACGGACCGACCGGTATCAGGTTTTGGCTGACGCCGATGACGATGGGGTGCAGCAGGTAGGCGGAATAGCTGACCGTGCCCATCCATGCCAGCCAGCGCGGCCAGCGGACGTATTCGGTGGTCAACAGGGCGGCAACAAAGAACACGATGCTCGCGCCCCAGGCGCTCGCCATGGGAACCAGGCTCAGCGTGCCGACGGCCAGTTCCTCGGTCCTGCCGGCGAAGGCCGCGTAGGCAGCAATCGCCGTCGTCAACAGACCCAGCGCAACGCCGGCGGCGGCGTATTTGCCGGCAAGCCTTTTCATATGCCATTCGGCCAGAACCCAGCCCAGTAGCATCAATTCCAGATTGAAGACACCGTAGGCGAAAAATTTATGCATTCCGAATTTCATGCCCAGCGCCAGTCCTGCCGTTAGCAAGGAATAACCCACAAAAATAAGGAAAGGGCGCTTCAGCATGCCTGTCACTGAGAGGGCCGTCATTAAGAAATAAAACGCCATTTCGAACTTCAGGCTCCAGAAGACATTGATCGCGTTCTTGATGCCGACGAATCCCTGCATCATCGTGAAATTGACTGCCATGCCGAACGGGCTGAGGGTTTCCTGAAAATGGTACAAGCCCGCACTGGCGAACAGCAGCACGGTAATCAGGCAGACCCAGTACGCAGGGTACAGCCGGAAAAAACGGTGCAGCCAGAACACCTTGAGGCTCGGCGATGCATTCAATGACTTGGGAATGATGTAGCCGCTGATCAGGAAAAACAACGAGACGCCGGCTTGGCCGATTTGAAAGTAGTTGGCGTCGATCAGTTGAGCCAATTGCGAACGTTCGTGCATGATGTGGCTGAAGATAACCAGAAAGACGGCGATACCTCTCAAGGCATCCAGGAATTGAAGCCGGGCTTTCGATGTGCTCATATCATCCCTTGGTTAGTATTGAAGTGTAATGATATCGTTTAATCATCATTGTGATGAAAAAAACATGTGGTCTGATGGATGTTCTTTGTATTATATTGTAACATAGCAAATATGCTGCGCCGCGGCGAATTTCTGCACGACGATGACTGTGACGGTGGTGTGGATGAGATGCTGCATAGCCATATTAAAGCGGCCGATGTGTGTGACGGGCGACAGCAATACTTGCTCAATCATATAGTATGCTTTCACGCGGAGTTAACAGAGAGGGTTTACATGAAAGCAATGATATTGGCTGCGGGCAAGGGCACGCGGGTGCGTCCATTGACCTATGATTTGCCCAAGCCCATGATTCCTATCCTGGGCAAGCCGGTGATGGCCTATCTGATCGAGCATCTGGCCAAGTACGGCGTGACGGAGATCATGGTCAACGTCAGCTATTTGCATGAGAAAATCGAGGATTATTTCGGTGAAGGCCATCAGTACGGCGTGCAGATCGGTTACTCCTTCGAAGGCTACACCAACAACTACGGCGAGGTGGTGCCGGAGCCCTTGGGTTCTGCGGGCGGAATGAAGAAGATCCAGAACTTCGGCGGCTTCTTCGACGAGACCACGATCGTGTTGTGCGGCGATGCGCTGATCGACCTCGACATCAAGTCTGCGCTGTTCGAGCACAAGCGCAAGGGCGCGCTGGCCTCGGTGGTGACCAAGGAAGTGCCTTGGGACAGCGTGTCGAGTTATGGCGTGGTGGTCAGCGACAAGAACGGCCGCATCCAGTCGTTCCAGGAAAAGCCTAGCAAGGAAGAGGCGCTGTCGAACTTCGTCAGCACCGGCATCTACATCTTCGAGCCGGAAGTGCTGGACCTGATCCCGTCGGACCGCCAGTTCGACATCGGCTCGGACCTGTTTCCGCTGCTGACCGAGAAGGGCCTGCCGTTTTACGCGCAGCAGCGGCCGTTCAACTGGATCGACATCGGCAGTGTCAAGGATTACTGGGAAGTGTGCCAGAGCGTGCTGATGGGCGAAGTGGCCCATCTGGACGTGCCCGGCATTCAGGTGGAGGAGGGGCTGTGGGTGGGCTTGAACACCAGCATCGACTGGAAGGGCACGCGCATCCAGGGACCGGTGTACATCGGTTCCGGCTCGCGTATCGAAGCGGGCGTGACCATCGTCGGCCCGAGCTGGATCGGTCATGGCAGCCATGTGTGCGAGGGCGCCAGCGTGGTGCGCAGCGTGCTGTTCGAATATACCCGCGTGTTACCAGATGTTTCGCTTGATGAAATGATCGTGTTCAAAGACTACAGTGTCGACCGTTCTGGAGAGATGCGGCACGTGTCGGACTACGATTCGGATGAATGGGCCAATGCGCGCGACCGCCGCAACAAGCGTCGCGCGGAAAACAGTAACGAAGTTAATCGAGAAGAGAAAGCTATTACAATCCTATGAAAATCTATCCAGTCATACTGTCCGGCGGCGCCGGCACCCGTTTATGGCCTTTGTCGCGCGCGGCGCTGCCCAAGCAGCTGCTGCCGCTGGTGTCGGACCGGACCATGCTGCAGGAAACCGCGCTGCGCCTGGCCGGCTATCCCGGCATGATGGCGCCGCTGGTGGTGTGCGGCAACGAGCACCGCTTCCTGGTGGCTGAGCAGATGCGTGAAATCAAGACCGCCCCGCTGGGCATCCTGCTCGAACCGGTCGGCCGTAACACCGCGCCGGCGGTGGCTGTCGCCGCCAACTACCTGACGGCCATCGATCCGGACGCGATGATGCTGGTGCTGCCGGCCGATCACGTGATCGAGAACGTCGATGCCTTCTACGCGGCCGTCGGCCAGGCCGCGGCGCTGGCCGCCGACGGCGCGCTGGCCACCTTCGGCATCGTGCCGACCGGTCCGGAAACCGGCTACGGCTACATCCAGAGCGGCAAGGCCGTCGCTGGCGGCAACAACGGCTTTGCGGTCGACCGCTTTGTCGAAAAGCCTGATATGGAAACGGCCAAGGGCTTTGTTTCGGCCGGCAACTTCTTCTGGAACAGCGGCATGTTCATGTTCCGCGCCGACCGCTATCTGAGCGAACTCAAGGAGTTTCAGCCAGCCATGGCGGCCGCCTGCGAAGCGGCGGTCAAGGGCGACTACCGCGATCTGGACTTCTGCCGCCTCGACGAGGCCGCATTCACCAGCGCGCCGTCCGATTCGATCGATTACGCGGTGATGGAGCACACCCGGCACGCGGTGGTGGTGCCGGCCGACATCGGCTGGAGCGACGTCGGCTCGTGGTCGGCGCTGCATGACGTGCAGCCGGGCGACGCCCAGGGCAATGTGCAGCGCGGCGATGTCTACCTGGACAATGTCTCCGGCTCGCTGGTGCGCGCCGAGAGCCGCATCGTGGCCGTGGTCGGCGTCAAGGACCTGATCGTGGTGGAAACCGCCGACGCCGTGCTGGTGGTGCACAAGGATCAAGTCCAGCGCGTCAAGCAGATCGTCGATCACCTGAAGGCCAAGGACCGCACCGAGCATCTGCACCACACGAAAGTCTATCGTCCATGGGGCTGCTACGAGGGCATCGACATCGGCGAGCGCTTCCAGGTCAAGCGCATCACCGTCAATCCGGGCGGCAAGCTGTCGCTGCAAATGCACCACCACCGTGCCGAGCACTGGATCGTCGTCAGCGGCACCGCCCGCGTTACCTGTGGCGATACCATCACGCTGCTGACCGAAAACGAGTCCACCTACATTCCGATCGGCATGAACCACCGGCTTGAGAACCCGGGCAAGTTGCCGCTGCACCTGATCGAAGTGCAGTCCGGCAGCTACCTCGGCGAGGACGATATCGTGCGTTTCGAGGACGTCTACCAGCGCGCCTGATGTTGCGGCGCAACACTCTGAAAGCCGGGGCGACCCGGCTTTTTCTTATTTCCCCGGGCAAAATGGGGATGTTCGAGGACAAATATTTCCATGGTGAATTTTTAAAAAAAAAGTTCTACATTTGCAAGCTTCAATGTGCAAATTGTAATATACTGGCGTCAGATGAGTAGTTCCCAACAAGCATGATGTCTTCCCGGCATCTTTTAATCCTAATAGTAGGCAGGCATGAAAAAAACTTCACACGCTATCGTTGCAGCCCTGTTGCTGGGCGCCGCCGCTTTCTCCGCTAACGCGGCGACAGTGACCCATACGCCTAAAACCATCGACCTGAGCGCAAGCGCCGCCAAGTACGGCGACAGCTTCAGCACCGGCCTGGCCCAGGCCACGTTCACCGATGTCTTCAATTTCCACGTCAGCGCCAAGAGCCTGCTGTCAGCCGACCTGACCTCGACCTCGAGCACCGCGGCTGTCGGCCTGGACCTGACCAATTTCCTGGTCTATAACAGCGCCGGCACCCTGCTGTACTCGGGTGTGCAGAAATCGACCGGCAAGGTCGACAACTGGAAGCTGAGCACGCCGAATCTGGTGTTGAACACGGGCAACTACTACCTGCAAGTGGTGGGCAAGGTCAATTCGAACAGCGCCGGCAGCTTCTCCGGCAACATCGCACTGAAAGCGCTGGCGGTACCGGAAGCCGATACCTACGCCATGCTGCTGGCAGGCCTGGGCCTGGTTGGTTTCGTCGCACGCCGCCGCAAAGCCGCGTAATTCGCCCACTTTAAGATAGAGAACAAGCATGAAAAAATATACTTCGATCCTGATGGCCGTGGTTCTGGCCGCCGCCAGCGCCTTCGCCGGCGCGGCTGATTTCCAGCGCACCTCCACCATCACCCTGGTTGACGGCACCTCGGACTTCGGTCCGGCCAGCGCCTTTAGCGCAGGCAACTTGGACAAAACCTTCTCGGACGTGTTCAACTTCTCCATTCCCAGCCTGAGCAGCGCCGACAGCAATGTGTCGTCGGTCAGCATCGGCGATAACGCAGGCATCGACTTCAGCCGCTTCGACCTGTATAAAGTCGGTTCGCCGATCGCCGCCGCCACCGGCAGCCTGGACGTCGACAGCGGCCTGTGGATCCTGTCTGGCACCAATCTGGCCGCCGGCAACTACTTCTTCAAGGTCGAAGGCACCATCAAGTCTGCCGACGCGATCAGCTACTCGGGCAACCTGGTGGTATCGGCAGTGCCGGAAGCGGACGCCTACGCCATGCTGCTGGCTGGCCTGGGCCTGGTTGGCGTGATCGCCCGCCGTCGCAAGAGCGCCTGATATACCGGCCGCGCCTTCGGGCGGCCCGCTCCTCTCACCCCGCAAGCCTGACGGTTTGCGGGGTGTTTTTATTTTCCGTCCCCGGTGAACCCGATATAATGCGCAGTAGGGCGGCGCCGCCGCCTGCTGCCATGGATCCCGCGTTGCGCACACTGTTATTTCTTGCCGCCCTCCTGAGTTGCTGCGCCGCCCGCGCGCAGATGATCCGCCCGCAAAGCGGTTCCGAATTGCGTGCCGCCCAGCTGGGGCTGGTGATCAACGACGATGATCCACGCAGCGTCGAGATCGGCGAATACTACCGCACCACGCGCGAGGTGCCGGCGCAGAACGTGGTGCACGTGCACATTCCCAACCGTCCGCGCAAGCTCGACGCAGAGCAGTTCCGCCAGCTGAAGGCGCAGATCGACGCCGGGCTGGGGCCGCAGGTGCAGGCCGTGCTGATGGTGTGGACCGCGCCGTATGCGGTCGAGTGCAATTCGATCACCTCGGCCTTCACGCTGGGCCTGGATGTGGGGCTGTGTCAGAAGCCCTGCGGCCCGGGCAAGCCCAGCAGCTATTTCAATGCGCCGGGCGGTCAGCCGTTCAGGGACTACCAGATGCGCCTGTCGATGCTGCTGCCGACCGAGTCGGTGGAGGGCGCGAAGGCGCTGATCGGACGTGGCATGGTGGGCGGCTTCAGCGTGCCGGCCGCCACCGCGTGGTACCTGGTCACCAGCGAGACGCCGCGCAACAGCCGGGCGCCGTTTTTCCCGCCGTCCGGCACGGTGGCATCGAAGAAGCTGACCATCAAAAACCTGCGCGCCGACAGCATTGAAGGGCAGGGCGACATCATGATCTACCAGACCGGCATGGCGCGGGTGGCCAAGCTCGACACGCTGCAATTCCTGCCGGGCGCGTTGGCCGATCATCTGACCTCGACCGGGGGCGATCTGCTCAGCGACGGCCAGATGAGCAGCCTGCGCTGGCTGGACGCGGGCGCGACCGCCAGCTACGGCTCGGTGACCGAGCCGTGCAACTATTGGCAGAAATTCCCCCAGCCCACCGTGCTGCTGCGGCACTATCTGGCGGGGGAGACGGCGATCGAGGCGTATTGGAAAAGCGTGGCGTGGCCGGCGCAAGGCGTGTTCATCGGCGAACCCCTGGCGGCGCCCTACCGGCGCTAGGCCGGCGTGTCAGGCGCCGCGCCGACGCAGGCGGACCAAGCCCAGCAGCGCCAAGCCCGACAGCAACATCAGATAGGTAGCGGGTTCGGGGATGGCGGCAGTGCTGCCCAAGCCGATAAGGGCGCCGCCGCCGGCTTGGTCGCCGGCCTGGCGCCTGTTGCCTTGTGCGTAGCGACCGTCGCTCTGGTCGAAGCGCAGCACAATCAAGCCGTCGTCTTCCGCCTGCTGCAGATCCAGGCGCGCCAGCTGGCCCAGGTCCTGGCGGTTCAGGCCGTCGCCAATATAGGCATGCAGCTCGTTGTCGGTGCTGTCGAGCTCGACGTGGACGTTGTTGCCCATCTTGTCCAGCAGCGCCTGTTCTTCTTCCGTGCTCAGCGTGCGCCGTCCGTCCGCCATTTCATCGAGCATGGCCAGCAGCTTGTCCGGATCGAGACCGTCGTTCAGCGGTTCCGAGGCGTCGTGGTTGGCGTCGGCCAGGCGGCAGCGGCCGGTGTAGCTGTCCAGGTCGTTCTTGCCTCCGCCGTTCAACGCGCGCTGGGCGCGGGACGACAGCGGCGCGTCGTCGCCGCCATTCCAGGCGGTGTTGGGTTTGGAGCGCTCGGCGGTCACCGGCTGACCGACGCAGTTGCCCATTCCGGAAGCCGGCGGCTTCGGCTTGTGCGTTTGCAGGCCGCTGTGAGCTTCAATGACGGGGACCGCGATGGCGCTGGTATAGCCGGTCACCAGCAAGCCGGCCAGGATCGCGCGGGTGCAGAGGTGTTCGATTGTATGCATTGTGGTCGTGTATGTCCGTATTTAACAAACAAATCGCTCGGCGGGGAGGGGCGAAAAACGTTCTTGGAAAAACAATTTCATTCCTGAACGGCAATTATTATTGTATCACGCTTTATTGTCGACAACGCACAACGTGCCGCCGTCACAACAGCCGGCTTAGTCTGAACGGACTAAGCCGGCGTCATCATGGCGTCATGGCCGGCCCTTAATATGCAAATTGCAAGCTTCAAAATCAATTTGCCAACATTCCAGGACTGTTCATGAAAAAATTCTTCGCTACACCGGCCACCCGGGCCGCCGCCACGCCTGGCCGGCGCACCATCATCGCCGCCGCCCTGATGGCGGGCCTGTCGGCCCAGGCCCTGGCCGCCACCCCCATCGTCATCAGCCAGGTGTATGGCGGCGGCGGCAATTCCGGCGCCAAATACAAGAACGATTTCATCGAACTGTTCAACCGCGGCGACAGCGCCGTCGACATCAGCGGCTGGAGCGTGCAATACGCCAGCGCCACCGGCAGCAGCTGGCAGGTCACCAAGCTCGCCGGCAACACCGTGCTGCAGCCCGGCCAGTACTTCCTGGTCCAGGAAGCGGTTGGCACCGGCGGCACCGACAGCCTGCCGGCACCGGATACCATCGGCACCCTGGCGCTGAGCGGCACCACCGGCAAGGTGGCGCTGGTCGGCAACGTCAGCGCGCTGGCCGGCGCGGCGCCCGCCGCCGGTTCCTATGTCGACCTGATCGGCTTTGGCTCCGCCGGCTACTTTGAAGGCAGCGCCGCCGCGCCAACCCTGAGCAACACCACCGCCGCGCTGCGCGCCGCCGCCGGCTGCACCGACGCCGACAACAACGGCACCGATTTCAGCGCCGGCGAGCCGACCCCGCGCAACCGCGCCAGCGCGCTGCATGCGTGCGGCGTGCCGGCCGCGCCGCCTATCGTCGCCACCTGCCCGACCAGCCTGTCGCTGGCCTTTGGTATCAGCGGAAGCGCCGACCTGAGCGCCACCGACAGCGACGGCGTCGTCAACAACGCCGTCATCACCTCGGCGGCCGTGCCGGGCATCAGCCTGGCCAACTTCCTGGCGGCATCGGCCGCCGGCGGCAACGCCACCGTCAGCCTGAACGTGGCCGCCTCGGTCCAGGCCAACACCTATCCGGTGACGATCCGCTTCGACAACGACCAGTCCCAGCAAACCAGCTGCACCATCAACGTCAGCGTCGCCGCGCCGGCCACGCTGACCCACACGATTCCGCAAATCCAGGGCCAGGGCGACACCAGCCCGTACGCCGGCACCATCCAGACCACCGAAGGCGTGGTCACGGCCAAGGTCGGCTCCGGCTTCTTCATCCAGGACGAGACCGGCGACGGCGATCCGCTGACCTCGGACGGCATGTTCGTCTACACCACCGCCGCCAACACCGGCACGGTGCAGGTCGGCGACAAGATCCGCATCACCGGCAGCGTCAGCGACTACGCGCCGGTCGCCGGCGGCCACGCCTACACCGAGCTGCAAAACATCAGCGCCATCGTCAAGCTGGCCGGCGGCATCAGCATCACCCCGACCAACGTCCAGCTGCCGCATCCGAACCTGGGCCAGGTCGAAGGCATGCTGGTGCGCTTCACCAATCCGCTGACCGTGTCGCAGCTGGAATTCCTGGGCGACCGCGGCGAAGTCACGCTGTCGTCGGGCCGCTTGGAAATCGCTTCCAACCGCTATCGCGCCGGCACCCCGGAAGCGCTGGCGCACGCCGCCGCCAACGCGCTCAACCAGATCGTGCTGGATGACGGCATCTTCGTCACGCCGACCACCATTCCCTACCTGGGCGCCGACGGCTCGCTGCGCGCCGGCGACACGGTGTCCGACCTGACCGGCGTGGTCGACTTCGGCGCCAAGGGCGGCGGCGGTGCCGGCTTCAAGCTGCAGCCGACCGTGGCGCCGGTGTTCTCGCAGGACAATCCGCGCACCGATCCGCCGGTGCTGGCACCGGGCAACATCAAGGTGGCCAGCGCCAACGTGCTGAACTACTTCACCACCTTCACCAACGGCACCGACGTCGAGGGCAACACCAACCAGGGCTGCTCGCTGGGTTCGTCGGTGGCCAAGTCGAATTGCCGCGGCGCCGACAACCTGAACGAGTTCAACCGCCAGACCACCAAGATCGTCGGCGAACTGAAGGCGATCAACGCCGACGTGTTCGGCCTGATGGAAATCCAGAACAGCGGCGAGTACACCGTGACCAAGCTGGTCGATGCGCTGAACGAAGCGATCTCGCCGGGCACCGGCCTCAAGACCTACGCCGTGGTACCGAAGCCGTCCACCACCGGCACCGACGCCATCCGCGTGGCGATGATCTACAAGCCGGCGGCGCTGACCATGGTCGGCAATGCGCTGACCGACGGCGACGCCATCAACAACCGTCCGCCGATGGCGCAAACCTTCAAGGCGGCCAATGGCGCCAAGTTCTCGCTGGTGGTCAACCACCTGAAATCGAAGGGCAGCTGCCCGAGCGGCAGCGGTCCGGACGCCGACCACAACGACAGCCAGAGCTGCTGGAACGCCACCCGCATCCTGCAGGCGCAGCGCCTGGTCAACACCTTCGTGCCGCAGGTGGTCAGCGCCGCCGGCGACGCCAAGGTGCTGCTGATCGGCGACTTCAATTCCTACGGCATGGAAGATCCGATCAACACCATCACCGCCACCGGCTACGTCAACCAGCTGGAGCGCTTCGTGCGCGGCAGCGGCGACATGCCGTACTCGTTCGTGTTCAACGGCGAAGCGGGCTACCTGGACCACGCGCTGGCCAGCGCCGCGCTGAGCCCGCAGGTGGCAGGCGCCGCCGAATGGCATAACAACGCCGACGAGCCGACCGTGGTCGACTACAACACCGACGGCAAGCCGCAGGACAAGTACACCAGCGCGCCGTACCGCGCGTCCGACCACGATCCGGTGGTCATCAGCCTGAACCTGGCGGCGCCGTACACCGACGTCACCGGCAGCTTCCGCGCCGTCGGCACCGGCCTGGTGCTGAACCGCGCCACCGGCAAGTTCGGTTCGACCTTCTCGATCACCAACACCGGCAGCACCACGCTGAACGGTCCGTTCCAGGTCGAGTTCGATGGACTGGACGCCAGCGTGACCCTGGTCAACGCCACCGGCAGCCATGCCGGCGCGCCTTACATCACGGTCAACACGGCATCGCTGGCGCCCGGCGCGACGGCCTCGTTCGCGCTGAGCTTCAGCCGCACCGGCAGCGCCAATATCAGCTACACCACCAAAATCTATACCGGCTCTTTCTAAGGATCACACCATGTTCGCATCTCATCTCTCTTTCGTACGCCGCGCGCTGCTGGCGCTGGTAATCGCCGCCGGCGCCAGCCTGGCGTCGGCCCAGACCATGCACGTGGAGCTGGACACCAGCCAGTTCAGCGATACCGGCTGGATCGACCTGCAATTCAATCCGTCGAACATGCCGGTCGCTTCGGCCGGCGCCGTGATCAGCAATCTGAGCGGCTTCGGTAGCTCGGCCGACGCTGTGCTGTCGGGCGACGTGCAGCAGCAGGCCGGAGGCTTCTTGTTCGGCAATAGCACGTCGTGGAACGACCTGTTCCATAGCGTGGCGTTTGGCGGCAAGGTCAGCTTCGACGTCAGCTTCAGCGGCTTGTCGGATGCGGCGCCGGCCGCCATTCCGACCAAGTTTTCGGTCGCGCTGTACGGCGCCGACGGCGCCACCCAGCTGGGCGATGTCGATCAGTTCGGCAACCTGCTGTCGTTGACCTGGCAGCCGACCGCCGGCGCCGGCATCGTGGCGCTCGACATCCACGATCACACGATCGGCAGCGTCAGCGCCGTGCCCGAGCCAACGACCTGGACCATGCTGGGCGCCGGCCTGGCGCTGGTTGGCCTGGCCCGCCGCCGCAAGCTGCAGGCCTGAGTTTTAGCCGCGCAAAAAAACGACACAGCAATGTGTCGTTTTTTTATGCGCGCACGATTTTAGATCGTCTGTTCTAAACCGCAAGTAATACAGGTAAACACTGGATATATACTAAAAATATCTGAATTCTCAATACAAATCATATTAGTAATGCCAGTTTGCTTATTGCATAGTATTTCCTTTACACGGATTTGCCATGCTACCCGCCCATATCCTTGTCATTGAAGACGAACCTGCGATCCAGGAACTGATAGCCCTCAACCTGAGCATGGCCGGGCACACGGTCAGCCGCGCGTGCGACGCCGAGAGCGCCTTGCTGATGCTCGAAGACGGCGTGCCGGACATGCTGATGACGGACTGGAACCTGCCCGGCCAGTCCGGCCTGTCGCTGATACGCCGCCTGCGCGCGCAGCCGTCCACGCGCGGCCTGCCGATCATCATGGTGACCGCCCGCTGCGGCGAGCCGGACAAGATCATGGCGCTGGAAAGCGGCGCCGACGATTACATGACCAAACCCTTCAGCCCGCGCGAGATGGTGGCCCGGGTGCACGCGCTGCTGCGCCGCGGCCAGTCGCACGTGCAACGGTACGGCGCCGACGCGGTGCAGATGGCCGGCCTGCGGCTCGATCCGCACACCTTGCGCGTGACCGCCGGCGCCCGCGAACTGGCCATGGGCCGGGTCGAATTCAAGCTGCTGAACTTCCTGATGAGCCATCCCGAGCGCGTGCACACGCGCGCCCAGCTGCTCGACCAGGTGTGGGGCAGCGACGTCTACCTGGACGAGCGCACCGTCGACACCCACGTCGGCCGCCTGCGCAGCGCGCTGCAGCCCAGCGGCCACCAGCAGCGCATCGAAACCGTGCGCGGCAGCGGCTACCGCTTCAGCGCCAGCGGGCATGCCGGCATGGCGGCCAGGGTCTGACCGTGGAACAACTGGTCATCTTGAGCAAGCTGGAGCAGGAGTACCTGCTGCACGCGATCGAGGCGGCGCTGCCGGTGCGGCAGGCGGGCCAGTTCTTCCTGTGGACGCAGGGCCAGCTGCAGGCGCTGCTGCCGCACCAGGTTATGATGTGCCTGCAGTTCGGCCCGCAGGACGAGGTGCAGCACGTCGAATGCGTGCACAGCACGGTGCTGGACGCCGGACTGCTTGGCCGCCTGGGCAACCGCGACGACGGCCTGGCGCTGCGGCTGGCGCGCCATTGCCGCCAGGGCGTCGGTTTGCCGGCCATGCTGGACGCCACGCCGGGCGCCGAGCGCCATCCGCTGGCGCCGTTCCTGGGCGAGCTGCGCGACCTGGGCCTGGACAACCTGCTGCTCCACGGCAGCGAGCGCCTGCCGGGCGGCGCCACCTTTTTCGCGCTGTTCGGCCTGCCGCACCGGCCGCGCGCGCGTCACGCCTATTTCCTCGAACTGCTGCTGCCGCATCTGCACATGGCGCTGCAGCGCATCAACCAGCAGCAGCGCCAGGCCCGCGCCGGCGCGCGGGCGCGGCCGGCCAGCGCGCGCGAGATGGAAATCCTGTACTGGGTGCGCGAGGGCAAGAGCAACGAGGAAATCGGCCTGATCCTCGGCATCAGCGGCCTGACGGTCAAGAATCACCTGCAGCGGCTGTACCGCCTGCTGGGGGTGTCCAACCGTGCCCACGCCATCGCGCGCGGCATGGCGCTGCACCTGTTCGAACAGCCGGCGCTGGCCCTGGCGGAAGCCGCCTGAGAGATTGTTATTCCGATAACGGGCATGAAACCGTCGCAATCTGGCGCGGCCGCAGGCGCACACGGCAAGAAAAGATTGTCTGGTATGCAAACCGCATGGTAGCCTCTGACATCTTGCCGCAGGGCGTGGCGAATTAAGGAGTCGTTAGGATGGAAGTTGCAAAGAATTCCCGTAAGACCGCAGCTCACAAGGCTGGCGGCTTTACCCTGCTGGAACTGCTGGTGGTCATCGTTATTATCGGTTTGCTGGCGGCCTATGTGGGCCCCAAGTACTTCGCCCAGCTGGGCAAGTCGGAAGTGACGATCGCCAAGGCGCAGATCGAAGCGTTTGAAAAATCGCTCGACACCTACCGCCTGGACGTGGGCCGCTATCCGACCACCGACGAGGGCCTGAACGCGCTGCTGGTGGCGCCTGCCACGGCCGGCGCCAAATGGAACGGCCCTTACCTGAAGAAGGGCGTGCCGCCGGATCCATGGGGCCATCCATACCAGTACAAGGCGCCGGGCACCAAGTCCGAGTTCGAGATCACTTCGCTGGGCCGCGACGGCCAGCCCGGCGGCACCGGCGAAGACGCCGACATCAGCTCGCAATAAACCGGCAACAATCTCGTAGTAAGCTAATCATCCCAGCCGTCACGGAAAGTAGTTTTCGCCATGCAGTTCGATGTCCGCACATTGTCGGCCGATATGGTCATCTCGCATCTGCTGATCGATGGCCGCGATGAGGCCGACGCGCGCCGTCAGGTGGAGGCGCGCGGCTTGTTCGTCAGCGCCATCACGCCGGCCGGCGGCGGGCTGGGCCTGCGACGGGGCAAGAGCCGCGGCAAGGGCCTCTCGCTGGTGCTGTTCAGCCAGGAGCTGCTGGCGCTGCTGACGGCCGGCCTGGGCATCGTCGAGGGCCTGGAGGCGCTGCTGGAAAAGGAAAGCAGCCCGGCCACGCGCAGCGTGCTGGAACGCCTGCTGTCCGGCCTGCGCGAAGGCCAGCGCTTTTCCGCCGTGCTGGCCGAGCAGCCGGAATTGTTCCCGCCGCTGTACATCGGCATCGTCAAGGCGGCCGAGGGCACCTCCGACCTGCCGCGCTCCCTGTCCCGTTTCATCGATTACCAGCAGCGCATCGACCTGGTGCGCGGCAAGCTGGTGTCGGCGGCGATTTATCCCTGCATCCTGCTGCTGGTCGGCGGCGGCGTCAGCATGTTCCTGATCGGCTACGTGGTGCCGCGCTTCGCCGAGGTCTATCAGGGCGCCGGCCGCAACCTGCCGTGGCTGTCGCAGCAGATGCTCAACTGGGGCCAGTTCGCCGGCCAGCACACCATGCTGCTGCTGGGCGGGATCGCCGCCGTGCTGGCGGCGCTGGCGCTGGGCGTGCGCCAGCTGATGGGCAACGGCGGCTTCGCGCGGCTGCTGGGCCGCCTGCCGGGCATCGGCGAGCGGGTGCGCATCTATGAGCTGTCGCGGCTGTACCTGACGCTGGGCATGCTCAGCGAGGGCGGCATCACCATCATCCATGCGATCGACACCGTGCAGGGCATGGTGTCGGCCGGCATCCGCCAGAACCTGCAGGCGGCGCGCGCCGATATCGAGGCGGGGCTGCCGCTGTCGACCGCGTTCGAATCGAACCAGCTGACCACGCCGATCTCGCTGCGCATGCTGCGCGTGGGCGAGCGCACCGGCGACATGGGGCCGATGCTGACGCAGTCGGCGGCCTTCTACGACGGTGAAATCAGCCGCTGGATCGAACGCTTTACCCGTACTTTTGAACCCCTGCTGATGGCGGCCATCGGCCTCGTCGTCGGTGCCATCGTGGTGCTGCTGTATATGCCGATATTTGATCTGGCCGGAGACATGTCGTGACGCTCCAGGCCCCACCGGTGCTGGATACCGCCATGGTGGCGCGCGCGCGCCACCTGCGCCAGCAATCGAAACGCACGCTGGTCGAGGAGCTGGAAGCCTTGAGCGGCATGGAGCCGCGCCTGGTGGTGCAGGCGCTGGCGCATCCGTTCGGCATGGCCGTGCTGGAGACCGTGGACATGCTGGCCTTCACCCCGGCCTTCGAGCTGCTGCCGCTGTCGCAGGCGATGGCGCGCCACTGCGTGCTGCTGCGCGGGCACGACGGCATGGTGGTCGGCGTGATCGCCGATCCCTTCGATCTCGACCTGCAGACCTGGCTGGGCACGCAGGCGCGCGCCACGCCGCACGCGCCGCTGCAAACGCGGCTGGCGCTGCAGGCCGACATCCAGGCCTACCTGTCGAAGCAGGAAGAATCCGCGCGCGCCACCGATTCGCTGCTGCCCGGCGCCAGCGAGGGCCGGCGCGACGGCAAGACCGCCGCCGTGCTGTCGTTCGCGTCGGTGTCGGAAGCGGCCAGCCCCGCCGTGCGGCTGGTCAATTCGACCTTGTACGACGCGCTGAAGGCGGGCGCCTCCGACATCCACCTGGAGAGCACCTCCGGCGGCCTGGCCGTCAAGTACCGCGTCGACGGCGTGCTCGATCACGCCACCGCCGTCAACGGCATCGACGTCGCCGAGCAGATCATCTCGCGCCTGAAGGTGCTGGCGGAGCTGGACATCGCCGAGCGCCGCGTGCCGCAGGACGGCAGCTTCCGCGTCGAGGCCAACTCGCGCGAGATCGATTTGCGCGTCTCCATCATGCCGAGCATCCATGGCGAGGACGCGGTGATCCGTATCCTCGACAAGCGCGCCATGATCGAAGCCTACGGCTCGCTGACCTTGGAGGCGCTGGGCTTCGACGCGCCGTCGCTGGCGACCCTGCGCGTGCTGGCGCAGGAAGCCTACGGCATGCTGCTGGTGACGGGGCCGACCGGCTCCGGCAAGACCACCACGCTGTACGCCGCGCTGACCGAGATCCACAACGGCCGCGAAAAGATCATCACCATCGAAGACCCGGTCGAGTACCAGCTGCCCGGCATCCTGCAGATCCCGGTCAACGAGAAGAAGGGGCTGACTTTCGCGAAAGGCTTGCGCTCGATCCTGCGCCACGACCCGGACAAGATCATGGTCGGCGAGATCCGCGACCGCGAGACGGCGGAAATCGCCGTGCAGTCGGCGCTGACGGGCCACCTGGTGCTGACCACCGTCCACGCCAACAACGTGTTCGACGTGTTCGGCCGCTTCACCCACATGGGCATCGATCCGTATGCGTTCGTGTCGGCCTTGAACGGCATCTGGGCGCAGCGCCTGGTGCGCATCAACTGCCCGCACTGCGCTGCGCAGTACACGCCGGACGATCAGGAACTGGCCAGCGTGGGCCTGGCCCGCGCCGACGTCTACGACTACCGCTTCATGCAGGGCAAGGGCTGCGGCGACTGCCGCGGCACCGGCTACAAGGGCCGCCGCTCGATCGCCGAGATCCTGACCCTGAACGACGAGATCCGCGAGCTGATCGTCGACAAGCGGCCGATCCGCCAGATCAAGCAGGCGGCCTACGAGAACGGCACGCGCAGCCTGCGCCTGGCGGCGCTGGAACTGGTCAAGCGCGGCGGCACGACGCTGACCGAAATCAAACGGGTGACCTTGCATGCGTAGATCATTCGGACAATCCCTGCGCATCGGCGTCTCCGGTTCCGGCGTCAGCCTGCTGCGCGTGAGCCGCTGGACCGGCGAGCCGGTCACGGTGCTGGCCGAGCAGGCGATCGCGCCATCGGGCGAGCATCCGTTCGACGCCATCGCCAACGCCTTGCGCGCGCTGCTGGGCGAACACGCTGGTGCCAACACCTTGGGCGGCTGGCCGACCAGCATCGTGCTGGCCGACGACCTGGCCCGCATGTGGCGCGTGACGCCGCCGCCGGGCGCCGCGCGTCTGGCGGACATCGAAGCGGCGGCCGGCTTCCGCTTCCAGTCGCTGTATGGCGAAGCGGCGACGGCGTGGCAGATTTCCGCCGACTGGAGCGCGACGCAGCCGTTCTTCGCCGCCGCCGTGCCGCGCGCCTTGCTGGCCGTGCTGCGGGTGGTGGCGCAGGAATTCAAGCTGCGCGTCGTCGGCATCGAACCGCATTTCGTCTCCGCCTGGAACCGCTGGCGGCGGGGCATCAAGCCGGGCGCGTGGTTCGGCCTGGTGCACGACAACCTGCTGACCTTGGCCGCCATCGAACCCGATGGCAAAGGCATCCGCGCCATCCGCGTGCTGCCGCTGCCGGGAGCGCAGGGGGCCGACCAATACTGGCTGAGCCAGACGCTGACGCGCGAGGCGCTGCTGCTGGACATGGCCGCGCCGGAGTCGCTGCAAGTATGCGGCGCCGCACCTGCCGCATGGAGCAAGCCGCCGGCCAACGCGGCCTGCATCGCTTGCGCGGCATTGGACCATGCGCAGCAGGCGCCGGCCGGCGAGATGTCGGCCATGGTGCTGCTGGCGCGCGGCGGGAGCCTCGCATGATACATACGAATAAGCGCATGAACATCGATTTCGCGCCGCGCAGCCTGCGCCGCAGCTTGTTCCACACCCATCCGGCGTTGCTGGCGCTGGCCGGCTTCGGCTTGCTGCTGTGCGCCGGCGCCGGTTTCGGCGGATGGAAGCTGGTCGAGCAGCAGCGCTTGCGCGCGCACCAGCTGCGGCACGTGCAGGAACGCGCAGCGGCCATTTCCGCGCGGCCGGTCGAGGTGGCGCAGGTGGCGATACCGGAGGCGCAGGCCACCTTCGTCAACGGCGCCATCATGCAACTGAACCTGCCGTGGCGCGAGCTGCAGGATGCGGTGGCCGCCGCCACGCCGCGCAGCGTGGCGCTGGTGGCGATGGAGCCGGATCCGCGCAAGCGGGTGCTCAAGCTCACGGCCGAGACCAAGACCAGCGACGACATGGTGGCCTACGTGGCGGAGCTGAAGCAGCAGGAGCTGTTCAGCGGCGTGATGTTGACCCGCCATGAGATCAACGAGCAGGACCCGAACCGGCCCTTGCGCTTCCAGCTGGAGGCCACATGGGTAGCGCGATGAACCGGATTAACCTGGCGGCCCTGGTGCTGCGCGCGCGGCTGGCGCTCGGCCGTATCGGCGCGCCCGCTTGCATCGCCATCGTGTTGTGCGTGGCCGGCGTGGCGGCGTGGGCCTGGCTGCTGCCGCATCGCGCGGCGCAGGCGCGGCTGATGGCGCAGCCTTTGCCGACGCCGGCCGCGCTGGTGACGGCGCCGCCGCCGCCATCGGCCAACCAGAACCTGGCCGGCTTCTATGAGGTGCTGGGCGAGAAGCGCTACGCCGAGCAGCAGGTCAAGGTGCTGTTCGACCTTGCCGCGAAAAGCAATCTGTCGCTGAGCCAGGGCGAGTACAAGGCCTTCTACGACAAGGCCAGCCGCGTCAGCACCTACCAGATCAACCTGCCGGTGAAGGGACCGTATCAATCGATCTGGCAGTTCGCCATGCAGGGCCTGCGCGACATGCCGTTTGCCTCGCTTGACGAAATCGCTTTCCGCCGCGACGCCATCGCCGACGCCAACGTCGAAGCGCGCCTGCGCTTTACCCTGTACCTGAAGGACGGCGAACCATGAAACCCTATCAAATCGTGATGGGTGTAGCGCTGGTCGCCGCCGCCGGCCTGGTGCTGTTTGGCGATAACTCGCCGTCCGGCGACATCGCCGAACCGGTGGCGCGCGTCCGCGCGTCCGCGCCTGCCGCCGCCGTTCCCGTGCCTGCAAGCCGGGCCTCCAGGGACGCCAAGCCGCAGGCCGAAGTCGCGATCCTGCGCCTGACGCCGCGCGCGATGCTGGTCGGCGAATCCGGCGAGGCCACGTTCGCCTCGGGCGAGGGCGTCTTCCTGGGTCAGAACTGGAACCCGCCGCCGCCACCGCCGCCGCCCAAATCCGCCGTGAACGTGCCGCCGCCACCGCCGATGGCGCCGCCGATACCCTTCGTCGTGATCGGCAAGGCCGTCGCCGACGGCGCCTGGGAAGTGTATTTGTCCCGCGCCGACAAAACCTATGTGGTGCGCAATCAAACCGTCATCGACGGCACCTACCGCGTGGACAGGATCGCGCCGCCGCTGATGTCCGTGACCTATCTGCCTTTGAACCAGGTACAACAGATCAATATTGGAGTCCTCGACTGATGGCTAGTCATCTGAAGAATGTGGGCCGCCGCGCCGCGCTGCCCGCCATGCTGGCGATCGCCCTGAGCGGCTGTGCCGGACAAATGGCGTACCGCGACGGCCGCGACCTGATCGCCAAAGACCAGATCGAAGCCGGTCTGCTGAAGTACCAGGAGGCGGTGAAGGCCGATCCCGGCAACGCCCAGTTCCGTTCCGCCTATCTGGTGGAGCGCGACCGCGCCACCCTGCGCTACCTCGACCAGGCCGAGCGCCAGCAGGCCGAGGGCAAGCTGGACCTGGCGGAGCAGGGCTTCCGCCGCGTGCTGGGACTGGACCCGTCGAACGAACGCGCCCGCAACGGCCTGCGCGCGCTGGAGCGGGACGGCCGCCAGGGCAAGCTGCTGGACGCCGCCGCGCAAAACCTCAACAAGGGCGAATACGAACTGGCCAAGCAGAAGCTCAACGCGCTGCTGACCGAGAACCCCGGCAACGAGAAGGCGCGCCTGATGCTGCGCGAGGCGCTGGACAAGACCGCGCCGCCGGCGGTGGAATCGGGCCTGGCGAAATCGTACAAGCAGCCGATCTCGATCGAGTTCCGCGACGCGCCGCTCAAGCAGGTGTTCGAGGTGATCTCGCGCCGCTCCGGCCTGAACTTCGTGTTCGACAAGGACGTCAAGACCGACCAGCGCACCACGGTGCTGCTGAAGAACAGCACCGTCGAATCGGCGATCTACTTCCTGCTGCTGACCAACCAGCTGGAGCAGCAGGTGATGGACGCGAACACGGTGCTGATCTACCCGAACGTGGCGGCCAAGCTGAAGGAATACCAGGAGATGACGGTCAAGACCTTCTTCCTGGCGAACGCCGAGGCCAAGCTGGTGGCCAACACGCTGAAGACCATCCTCAAGTCGCGCGACGTGGTGGTCGATGAAAAACTCAACCTGCTGATCGTGCGCGACAGCCCGGAGGCGATCCGCCTGGCCGAAAAGCTGGTGGCGCTGCAGGACGCGCCGGAGGCGGAGGTGATGCTGGAGGTGGAGATCCTCGAAGTCAAGAAGGGGAGCTTGATGAATCTGGGCGTCGAATGGCCGACCAGCATCGGCCTGGCGCCGTTGTCGACCTCCGGCGGCACCGGCATCACGATCCGCGACCTGAACAACCTGAACCAGCGCACCATCGGCGTCACCGGCGTGTCGATGGCCATCGACGCCAACAAGACCAACACCGACTCCAACCTGCTGGCCAATCCGCGCATACGCGTGCGCAACAAGGAAAAGGCCAAGGTCGTCATCGGCGACAAGCTGCCGGTGATTACCACCACGGTGTCGTCCGGCGTGGGCGGCTTCGCCAGCGATTCGGTCACCTACGTCGACGTCGGCCTGACCTTGAACGTCGAGCCGACCATCTACCTGAACAACGAAGTGGCGATCCGCGTGCAACTGGAGGTCAGCAACCTGACCAACACCATCACCACCAAGAACGGCGGCACCGCCTACCAGATCGGCACGCGCCAGGCGTCCACCCTGCTGCAGCTGAAGGACGGCGAGAACCAGGTGCTGGCTGGCCTGATCAACAGCGAGGAGCGCGGCACCGCCAACCGCATACCGGGCGCCGGCGACCTGCCCATCATCGGCCGCCTGTTCGGCAGCCAGCGCGACGACAACCAGAAAACCGAGATCGTGCTGTCGATCACGCCGCACCTGATCCGCAACGTGCAGCGTCCGGAAGCGTCGTCGTCGGAATTCTCGGCCGGCACCGAAGCCAGCTTCCGCCGCCGTCCGGACCTGACGCCGCGTGCGGCGGCGCAGTTGCCGCCGGTGCCGGGCATGCAGCCGGCCGCGCTGCCCGCCGTGCCGTCGCCGGTGCGTCCGCCGCCGCCGGTACAAGCCATGCCGATCTCGCAGGGCCAGCCGGCGCCGCTGCCGCCGACCCAGGGAGTGCAGCCGCAGCCGGTGCAGCCGGAACCTCAGCCCGAGCCTGCGCCGCCGGTGCCGCAGCAGTAAGGACATGACGATGCGCGCGCGGGGCTTCACGCTGATCGAGCTGCTGGTGACGCTGGCCATCCTCGGCCTGCTCAGCGCCCTGGTGATCCCGACCGCGAACGTGGTGGTGCAGCGCCGCCAGGAGCAGGAGCTGCGCGAGGGGCTGCACCAGATCCGCGCGGCGATCGACGCCTACAAGGTGGCGTACGACCAGGGCCGCGTCGCCAAGTCGCTGGGGGCGACCGGCTATCCGAAAACGCTGGAGCAACTGGTGGAAGGCGTGCCCGACGTGCAAAACCCCAAGCATGCGAAGATATTCTTCCTGCGCCGGGTGCCGCGCGACCCGTTCAATCCCGACGCCTCGCTGAGCGAGTCGCAGACCTGGGGCAAGCGCAGCTACGCCAGCGAAGCCGACCAGCCGAAGGAGGGCGAGGACGTCTACGATGTCTACAGCCAGAGCGACAAGACCGGCCTGAATGGCGTGCCGTACAAGAAATGGTGAACATGAAAACCAAGGGATTCACGCTGATCGAGTTGCTGGTGGTGCTGGGCATCGTCGCCCTGATGCTGACGCTGGCCGTGCCGCGCTATTTCCCCAGCATCGACAAGTCCAAAGAGGTGGTGCTGGCCGATAACCTGCGCAATATGCGCCAGGTGATCGATCAGTATTATGGCGATACCGGCCGCTATCCGGACACGCTGGAGCAGCTGGTGGAGAAGAAGTACCTGCGCGGGCTGCCGGTCGATCCGATCACCGACAGCGACGCGACGTGGGTACTGGTGCCGCCGGAAGACGCCACCAAGGGCGGCATCTACAACATCAAGAGCGGCGCTCCCGGCAACGACCGCAGCGGCAAGCCATATTCCGACTGGTGATATGGCTGAAGCGTCAACATTCCAGCGCATTCCGCGACGCCTGGCCGGCAGTCGCGGCTTCACCTACCTTAGCCTGATCATCCTGGTCGCCATCATCGCTTTGGTGGCCGCGACGTCGCTCAAACTGGGTTCGGTATTGCAGCGCAGCAGGGCGGAAACGGAGTTGCTGGAAATCGGCGCCGCATTCAGCGACGCCTTGAAAAGTTACGCCGACGCGACGCCGCAAGGACAGCCGCCGCAGCCGCCGTCGCTCAAGGAGTTGCTCAAGGATCCGCGTTTTCCCGGGACCCGCCGCCACCTGCGCAAGCTGTTTGTCGATCCGGTGACGGGCAAGCCGGAGTGGGGCATTGTTTATCTGGGCGACAAGGTGGGCGTGCTGGCGGTGTACAGTTTGTCGAATGACAAACCTGTGAAAGTCGGCAACTTCCCGGCGCGCTATTCTGGATTTGACGGCAAGAGTCACATCTCCGAGTGGAAGTTCACGATGGCGTCCGAGTTGCCTGGCGCCGCGACGATGACGGGAACCCAGCCGCAAATTGCGCCTGCTGTACCTGCGTTACAACAAAATATGCCTGCACCATTGCCTGCACCAATTCTGACGCCGGCGCCGACCGCCCCAACTCCAGCCACCCCCGTCCCGGCGCCTGAAACGCTGCCCGCTCCCTCTGAAGAGCCTGCTCCGGCACCGCCACCACCCCCGCCGCAAGAGCCCGAAAATCCTGATGTAAAGCAAGACTAGCGTGAGAAAAGTTCATTTTTTTCACCAAAATCATGCGCGAGGCTTTCACGGAATTGGTGCAATGCAATACGTGTTTTATATTGTGAAAATTGTTAACTATAAGAAATAAAAAATAGAATATTTACAATTGTAATGTATGCTTTTATGCTACTATTTGTCTCGGCAGCACTCCTATTGACTTACAAAGTGGTTGGCGCAAGCGCAGCCACAATTCGTTTGATTAAGGAAAATCATATGAAATTGAAATCTCTCGCGGCCGGCGCATTGCTGGCGGCAGCATCGTTCGGCGCGTCTGCGACAACCACAATTCTGGGCACCCTGGACCCTACCGGTCCGGACACCCTGTCGGACAAGTCGGTCAAGTACGTCGCAGTCGGCTCGGTGATCAACGACTCGTGGATCTTCACCGTCGATACGCCTTCGGCAACCTCGTTCGGTGCGCAGCAAACCTTCGCCGTTCCAACTGGTGCCATCACCGGTTTCGGCGCTGAGATCCTGGGCGTTCCAGGTGGCACGTTCGGTTCGGCCAACATCGACGGCAACCAGCTGAACTTGAACTGGGCCGGCAACCTGGCCGCCGGTACCTACACCGTGCACGTATGGGGTGTTACCGCTATTAAGAACACCCAGTACACCGCCACCGTTGCGGCTCTGCCAGTTCCAGAACCAGAAACCTACGGCATGATGCTGGGTGGCCTGGCACTGGTTGGTGCTGTCGCTGCTCGTCGCAAAGCAAAGAACGCAGCCTAAGTCTTAGCCGCTAAAAAACCCGCCAGCCTGAACGCGCTACGATCGCGTTCAGTGCGGCGGGTTTTTTTTCGTCTGTGGCTTCAGGTCAGCGCGCGATGCGTTTGAAGTCGGCGAGGCGGAAGCCCATCGCCAGCAGGGCGGCGAAGTAGACGCCGGCGCACACGCCGATTAACGCCAGCAGCGCGGCGGCGCGCAGCAGCGCGTGGTGCTGCAGGCCCAGCCAATCGATTTGACGCGCGCCGAACCAGGCGGCCGCGCCCATCAAACCGCAGGCGAGCACCAGCTTGACGCAGAACACTGTCCAGCCCGGCTTCGGCCGGTGGATGCCGCGCCGGCGCAAGCCCGCATATAAGAAGCCCGCATTCAGGCAGGCGCCCATGCCGATCGACAGCGCCAGGCCGGCCACCTGCAGGTAGGGCACGAAGACCCAGTTCATCAGCTGCGTCGCCAGCAGCACGCCGATGGCGATCTTGACCGGCGTGCGGATATCCTGTTGCGCGTAAAACGCCGGCGCCAGCGTCTTGACCAGGATAATGCCCAGCAGGCCGGCGGCGTAGGCGATCAGCGGGTGGGTGGACTGGGCGGCCGCCTCGGCGGTGAATTTACCGTAGTGGAACAGGGTGGCGATCATCGGCTCGGCCAGCACGGCCATGCCGACCGCCGCCGGCAGCGCCAGCAGGAAGGTCAGGCGCAGGCCCCAGTCGAGCAGGTCCGAATATTCCTGCTGGTCGCCGTCGGCCTGCGCCTTGGACAGGCTGGGCAGCAGGATCGTGCCCAGCGCCACGCCCAGCAGGGCGGTCGGGAACTCCATCAGGCGGTCGGCGTAGGACAGCCACGAAATGCTGCCCTCGGCCAGGCGCGAGGCGATGCTGGTGTTGATCATCAGGCTGATCTGCGCGGCCGAGACGGCAAACACCGCCGGGCCCATCTTCTTGAGCACGCGGCGCACGCCGGGATCGCCGAGGCCGGCGGCCGGGTTCCAGGACAGCGTCGGCAGCATGCCGATCTTGATCAGTGCCGGGATCTGGATCGCCACCTGCAGCACGCCGCCGACAAACACCGCGATCGCCATCGCGTAGATCGGGTGTTCCAGGTGCTGCTGCAGGAACAGCGAGGCCAGGATGGAGGCGATATTCAGCAGCACCGGCGTGAAGGCGGGGATCTTGAACTCGCGCCAGGTGTTGAGCACGCCGCCGGCCAGCGCCACGAAGGCCATGAAACTAATATAAGGGAACATCAGGCGCGTCATCCACACGGCGGCGTCGAACTCTTCCAGGCCGTTGGCGATCAGGTAGATAAACAGCGGCGACGCTATAATGCCGACCACGCTGACGATCAGCGTCGACCACACCAGCGTATTGGCCACGTGGTCGGTCAGGCGCTTGCTGGCTTCCTGGCCCTGCTTGTTCTTGTACTCCGACAGGATGGGCACGAAAGCCTGCGAGAACGCGCCCTCGGCAAACAGCCGACGCAGCAGGTTGGGTATGCGGAAGGCGACGATGTAGGCATCGGTATAGGCGCCGGCGCCGAAGGCGCGTGCAATCAGGGTTTCGCGCAGTAATCCGGTGATACGGGACAGCATGGTCATGCTGGAGATGGCGGAGAGTGTTTTGAGCAAGTTCATGGGCAGTGATTATAGTTGCTCCCGTCGAAAAATATCGCTATAATCGCAGGCTGTACAGAATTCTGTTACGCAGACACTAATGTTTGGCAGGCAGTAGTTTGACTCACATGGTTCGGCAGACGCACTGAACGCACCTGTTTGGCAAACAATAATGTTTGCAAACGCACCTTTACCCTGTTTTAGGAAATTCCATGGCAAATACCGCACAAGCGCGTAAGCGCGCTCGTCAAGCAGTCAAGCAAAACGCTCACAATTCGTCCCAGCGTTCGACCCTGCGCACCGCTATCAAGGCAGTTCGCAAGGCGATCCAGGGCGGCGACAAAGCTGCTGCGACCGCAATCTTCCAATCGTCCGTGTCGACCATCGACAGCATCGCCGACAAGAAGATCATCCACAAAAACAAGGCAGCTCGTCATAAGAGCCGTCTGGCAGCTGCCCTGAAGGCACTGTCCGCTTAATTCCCCGCACGGGGATTTACAGCAAGAACCCGCCTGACCTGGTCAGCGCGGGTCTTTTCGCTTGTGCGGCCGCTTTTTTGTGGGCGTAAAAAAGGCCGGCGCAAGGCCGGCCCGGTCCGGTCGCCAGAACTTATTTGGCTGGCATCGAAGCGGAGGCTTCTGCCGAAGCGGCGGCTTTCTTGGCTTTTTTAGCTTTCTTGGCTTTCGGAGCCGAAGCGTCGGCCGAAGCGGAGGCGGAGGCCATCGGCGCCGAAGCCATGGCCGAGGCGGAGGCCGAAGCGGACGGGGCGGCGGCGAAAGCGGAAGCAGCAAACAGGGAGGCAACCAGGGCAGCGATGATCTTGGACATGATAAGTTCCTTAGTCAGTTGAGAAACAGCTAAAAAAACAAAGATTCGGATGAATCTGTTTCATTAACGCAGCTCAAAAATTTCCAGTTGACACAAAAACTGCTGTTTTTCAAAATTTTATTTGCTGCATTGCATCAAATATGGCGCGTCGTTGCGGCATTGCGCGCCACAGTCCTCGTGCCGCAGGTGCCGCAGCAGATCGGTCAGCGGCGTGCGCGACAGGCCCAGCAGCTCGGCCGAGCGGCGGTCGATTTCATTGGCCAGGTCCAGCTGCAGCCATTCCATTTCATCGAGCATGGTGCGCAGCTCCAACAGGATGCCGGGGTCGTCGTGGGCGATGTCGAGCATGCTGTCGCTGTGGTCGGGGTCGAAGCCGGCCTGCAGCACCAGCTGCCGGATCGAGTTCATGCGCTCGAACAGGAAGGCCAGCGGCGAGCGCTCCGGTGCCGTCGGCGCCACCTGGTGCTCGAAGGCGCTGCGCAGCGCGAACCAGGCGCGCAGCACCTCGGCCAGGTGGGCCAGCTGGAAGGCCGGCCCGCGCTCCTGCCGCGTCTGGTGGGCGTCCTGCGGCGTGGAGTGGATCAGGTCGCGCAGGGCGTCGACGGCGGCCGCGTCGAAGCGGCTGTGGTGCAGGCGCGCCAGCATGTCCAGCCGCGGCAGGTCGAAGCGGCGTATCACCGTCTCGGCCACGTCGGCCACCGCCAGCAGCTTGGCCAGCGGCGAGATCTTCCCGGCCCGCAGCCCGGCCGGATAGCCGCTGCCGTCCTGCCGCTCGTGGTGCTGCAGGATCGCCAGCCGTGCGGCCGGCGGAAAGCCGGGGATGCAGCTGAGCAGCACATTGCCGGTCAGCGGGTGGACGTGGATGAAGCGGCGCTCGTCCGGGGTGATGTTGTGGCCGCTGGCCAGCAGCAGCGGGTCGGTGTGCATCTCGCCGACGTCGTGGCACAGCGCGGCCAGCAGCAGCGTGGCGCGGTCGCCGGCGTCCAGTTTCAGCCGCAGCGCCAGCGCGCAGGCGATCATGCTGGTGCGCAGCGAGTGCTCGAAGATGTCGGGGCGCTGCTCGCGCATCACGGTCAGCCGCATCAGCAGCGGGGGCGGCAGCCTCAGCGCTGCCAGGCCGTGCTTGACGGCCAGCGGGTCGCCGGCGCGGTTGGCGAGGCGGGCATAGACCGGGTCGTGCTCGAGGATCTTGCCGGCCTCGATGGCCAGGCCGGCGGCGTCGATCGCCCGATCGCTGATCAGCATGCCGTCCAGCGGCTCGGTCAGCTTGTGCTGGGCCAGCCGCTCGAACTGCTCGTCGCCGAGCCGCGTGCCGCCGGCGACCAGCTTCATGCCGTTGCTACAGTAGATGTCCCGGTGCGCCGTCACCGGTCGGCTGCGCGCCAGCGCGGCCACGGCCTGCAGATAGTATGGACTCTCGGTGTAGGACGCGGTCGCTTCTGCAGGCATGGCTTTCCCCCGGCGCGTGGCAATACGCCAACCTATTTAATATAGGCAATGCTTGCCCAAATGCTAGCTCAATTGCCAGATTTAGTTCTGGCCAGACAAATCCTTGGGCGACACTTCCATCCATTCGCCCGGCATCAGCGGGTGCGTCGCCAGCGAGATGGCGCCGATGGCGCTGCGCACCAGCCGCAGCGTCGGCAGGCCGACGGCGGCCGTCATGCGCCGCACCTGGCGGTTCTTGCCTTCCTGTAGCGTGATCGCCAGCCAGCTGGTCGGCTGTCCGGCGCGCTGGCGGATCGGCGGGTTGCGCGGCCACAGCCATTCGGGCTCGGCGATGCGCACCGCCTTGCACGGCTTGGTGACGAAGTCGCCCAGGTCGATCGGCGCCTGCAGCTTCGCCAGGCTGGCCGCGTCCGGCACGCCGTCCACCTGCACCAAGTAGACCTTGGCTTCCTTGTGGTCGGGATGGGCGATGGCGTGCTGCAGCTTGCCGTCGTCGGTCAGCAGCATCAAGCCTTCGCTGTCGGCGTCCAGGCGGCCGGCGGGGTAGATGGCGGGAATCTTCAGGTAATCGGCCAGCGTGGCCTTGTCGTCCTGCGGGGAGAACTGGCACAGCACTTGAAAAGGTTTATTAAAGAGTATCAGGGACATGCTTCTATACTGGTGAAATTGGTGTAGGCTTACAAGCCCAATTCGTGCATAATGTGAAACGTCTGTCTTATGTCTTATAGAAGACTTAGAGTCCACTTCGGAGAACCACGATGTATCAACATATCAAAGTACCTGCCGACGGCCAGAAAATCACCGTCAACGCCGATTTTTCCCTGAATGTACCAGATAACCCCATCATTCCCTACATCGAGGGCGACGGTACCGGTATCGACATCACACCCGTGATGATCAAGGTGGTGGACGCCGCCGTGGCCAAATCGTATGGCGGCAAGCGCAAGATCAGCTGGATGGAAATCTACTCCGGCGAGAAATCGACCACCGTGTACGGCCCCGACGTGTGGCTGCCGGAAGAAACCCTGACCGTGCTGAAGGATTATGTGGTGTCGATCAAGGGCCCGCTGACGACGCCGGTCGGCGGCGGCATCCGCTCGCTGAACGTGGCGCTGCGCCAGCAGCTGGACCTGTACGTCTGCCTGCGTCCGGTGCGCTACTTCACCGGCGTGCCATCGCCGGTCAAGGAACCTGAAAAGACCGACATGGTGATCTTCCGCGAGAACTCGGAAGACATCTACGCCGGCATCGAATACCAGCAAGGCTCGGAAGGCGCGAAGAAGCTGATCGATTTCCTGGTCAAGGAAATGGGCGTCACCAAGATCCGCTTCCCGAATACGTCGGGACTGGGCATCAAGCCGGTGTCGATCGAAGGCACGCAGCGCCTGGTGCGCAAGGCGATCCAGTACGCGATCGACAACGACAAGCCGTCGGTGACCATAGTCCACAAGGGCAACATCATGAAGTACACCGAAGGCGGCTTCCGCGACTGGGCGTACGAACTGGCGCAGAAGGAATTCGGCGCGCAGCTGATCGACGGCGGTCCTTGGTGCAAGCTGAAGAATCCGAAGACCGGCCGCGACATCATCATCAAGGATTCGATCGCCGACGCCTTCCTGCAGCAGATCCTGCTGCGTCCGGCGGAATACAGCGTCATCGCCACCTTGAACCTGAACGGCGACTACATCTCCGACGCGCTGGCCGCGCAAGTGGGCGGCATCGGCATCGCGCCGGGCGCCAACATGTCGGACTCGGTGGCGATGTTCGAGGCAACCCACGGCACCGCGCCCAAGTACGCCGGCAAGGACTACGTGAACCCGGGTTCGCTGATCCTGTCCGCCGAGATGATGCTGCGCCACATGGGCTGGACTGAAGCGGCCGACCTGATCATCAAGGCCATGGAAAAAGCCATCGACTCGAAGAAGGTCACCTACGACTTCGCCCGCCTGATGGAAGGCGCGACCCAGGTGTCGTGCTCGGGCTTCGGCGACGTGATGATCGAGCAGATGTAATCGCGCTTGCGCAGACCAGGCCCCGCCCCAGCGATGGTGCGGGGTTTTTTTCATCGGAGAGACCATGCGTGACACCGCCGCCCCCGCCGCGCCGACCTTGTGGCAGGCCTTCCTGTTCTGGCTCAAGCTGGGCCTGATCAGCTTTGGCGGGCCGGCCGGGCAGATCGCCATCATGCACCAGGAGCTGGTCGAGCGGCGGCGCTGGATCTCCGAGCGCCGCTTCCTGCACGCGCTGAACTACTGCATGCTGCTGCCCGGGCCGGAGGCGCAGCAGCTGGCCACCTACATCGGCTGGCTGATGCACCGCACGCGCGGCGGCGTCATCGCCGGCGCGCTGTTCGTGCTGCCGTCGCTGCTGTTGCTGATCCTGTTGTCGTGGCTGTACATCGCCTACGGCCAGCAGCCGCTGGTGGCGGGGCTGTTCTACGGCATCAAGCCGGCGGTGACCGCCATCGTGCTGCAGGCCGCGCACCGCATCGGCTCGCGCGCGCTGCGCAACGGCTGGCTGTGGGCGATCGCCGGCGCCGCGTTTGTCGCCATCTTCGCGCTGCAGGCGCCGTTCCCGCTGATCGTCGCCGGCGCCGCGCTGGCCGGCTACCTGGGCGGCCGTTTCCGGCCGCAGCTGTTCGGCGCCGGCGGCGGCCATGGTAAGGCCGGAGCAGGCGCCGCGCAGCCATCGCATGGCGCCGCCGTCATCGACGACGACACGCCGCCGCCGCCGCACGCGCAATTCCGCTGGAGCCGGCTGGCGCTGGTGGCCGGCTGCGGCGCCATGCTGTGGCTGCTGCCGATGGGCGTGCTGATGCTGACCTCGGGCTGGCAGCACACGCTGACGCAGATGGGCTGGTTCTTCACCAAGGCCGCGCTGCTGACCTTTGGCGGCGCCTATGCGGTGCTGCCCTATGTCTACCAGGGCGCGGTGGGGCACTACGGCTGGCTTGGCGCAACGCAAATGATCGATGGCCTGGCGCTGGGCGAAACCACGCCCGGCCCGCTGATCATGGTGGTGGCCTTTGTCGGCTTCGTCGGCGGCTACACCGGACAGCTGTTCGGCCCGGACCAGCTGGCGCTGGCTGGCGCCGTCGCGGCCACGCTGGTCACCTGGTTCACCTTCCTGCCGTCGTTCGTCTTCATCCTGGCCGGCGGCCCGCTGGTGGAGGCCACCCGCGACGACCTGAGCTTCACCGCGCCGCTGACCGCCATCACGGCGGCCGTGGTCGGCGTCATCGTCAACCTGGCGCTGTTCTTCGCTTACCACGTGTTGTGGCCGGCCGGCTTCGGCGGGCGGTTCGACTGGGCGTCGGCGCTGATCGCGCTGGCGGCGGCGGTGGCGTTGATCCGTTACCAGCGCAAGGTGCCGCAGGTGATCGTCGTGTGCGCGGCGGTCGGTTTGATTTTGAAACAACTAGTGTAGGGAGCTTAAGTGGATTGGATAGTACGCCGGCAAGGACTACGTGAGCCCGGACTCGCTGATCTTGTCCGCAGAGATCACGTTGCGCCACATGGCTGACCGAAGCGGCCGACCTGATCATCAAGGCTATGGAAAAAGCCATCGACACGAAGAGGGGCGCCTATTACTTCGCTCGCCTGGTGGAAGGCGCGACACAAGTGTTGTGCTCGGGTTTTGGCAATGTAATGATCGGCCAGATGTAAGACTGTCCGGCCCCGTTCCCTCAAGGGAGCGGGGCCGGCGTGCATCCGGAGGATGGCACCAAAGCCTCTCCGGAGAAATAGACTTTATTTGCCGTCGTCGCAGAAAATATAATCGCAGCAGTGGCTCCTGCAATCTGCTTGTTCCGCCTGGCACTCCGCAGTGGAGCCGCCACCCCTGATACACGATTGATATTCCTGATTGCAATAGAAGGCGCAGCTTGCCCATGCCGGGGCCGAGACGGTACCGATGCCGATTGCAAACGCAAACAATCTCAGTTTCTTATTCATCCGTTACTCCATTGATATATTGACGAGCGTGGTGGCAACATCGAAATCGCGTCGCTCTATCCGCGACTTCCCGATGGAACTGTCTGCATCGCGGCAGCCTAGCGCTGCCTAGATGGGGTAGTTTGACTGGCGGCGTGGAGCTGGGCATTGGACAATGCCGCCTCGATCACAGGTTTGTCAAAGCCTATGATGCGACGGTTGCCGATCAAAATCAGCGGCACGCTGTGAACGTGGAAGCTGTCATAGTCGGCCATGCCCTTGCCGGGCTGGGTGATGTCGATGTCGGCAAAGGCTATGTGGTGATCTTTGAGATAGGCTCGTGTCTGCATGCAGAACGGACAGGTTTGCGTGCCATAGACAACGACTTTTGTTGTTGCATCAGGGAAGTAATTTGCGAAATTCCCTTCTACATACGCTGGCGTGAGCCACTTGGGGACCTGCATCGCGAGGCGGCCGACGCCGATACCGCAGGCGACGATAAGTACATACAGCAACGCTGACTTAATGTTCTTAATCAACACGATCTCCTGATGGGTAAGATAATCAATTCAGTATAGCTATTTAAAAAATTATAATTGTATCGAATTGTCATCACTGCGACGGAGGAACGGGCCTGCCGGGCCTGTGTAGGCTGTTGCATTGACTACGGCAGCGGAACGTCGGGCTTTTACAACACAGGCAGGGAGAGTGGCAACTGTCTGGACGAAAAAAAACCCCGCGTCGCGAGGTTTTTCACATCTGCAGCTTAAGAACTTAAGCGGATTGGATGTTGGAAGCTTGCTTGCCTTTAGGGCCTTGCGTGACTTCGAATTGAACTTTTTGACCTTCTTTGAGGGTCTTGAAACCGTTCATGTTGATTGCGGAGAAGTGAGCGAACAAATCTTCGCCGCCGTCATCTGGAGTGATGAAGCCAAAACCTTTGGAATCATTGAACCACTTAACTGTACCTGTTGCCATAAAAAGAACTTTCAAAATTAAAACGGATCACACGAGCCATAAAAGCAAGAAGCTTCTTGCCCCCTCCTCACGCCTCACTTCTTATCAACATGTACATTTCTGCACGAAGCCGATAACGCATTGTTAGCGGACCAATTTCTAAAGTCAAGCAGATTTGTATGCATTTTGCTACTTTCAATCTGATTGGCGGATATGCAACTCTTGATTTTAACGAATGGGTCGCCATCTGCGTCAAGTTCAGAAAACGCGTAAGATGGAAAACAATTAGATGTGCACAGTGAAATGCACATTGCATCAACCCCGAAAGCATTAGAATATAAGCGTATGGCAACCAAGCATGACACCGAAACCCTCTTGGAGCGGCAAGCCCTAAAGCCGCCACCGCTGTACCAGGTGGCGCTGCTCAATGATGACTACACCCCGATGGAGTTCGTGGTGGCCATCATTCAGGAGTATTTCAATAAAGACCGTGAAACGGCCACGCAGATAATGCTCAGTGTTCACCGCTATGGCAAAGGAGTGTGCGGCGTGTTCTCAAAAGATATAGCCTGTACTAAAGTGGAGTTCGTTTTAACGCATGCGCGCAAGGCGGGGCATCCCCTGCAGTGCGTGATGGAGGAAGTATGATTGCGCAGGAATTAGAAGTAAGTTTGCACATGGCGTTTGTCGAAGCTCGGCAGGCACGGCACGAATTCATCACGGTGGAGCACTTGCTGCTGGCCTTGCTTGACAATCCTTCGGCTGCCGAAGTGTTGCGCGCTTGCGCCGTCAACATTGAAGACCTGCGCAAAACCCTGACCAATTTTATCGGCGATAACACGCCGACCGTGCCAGGCACCGGCGAAGTCGACACCCAGCCTACGCTCGGTTTCCAGCGCGTGATCCAGCGCGCCATCATGCACGTGCAGTCCGCTTCCAACGGCAAGAAGGAAGTCACGGGCGCCAACGTGCTGGTGGCCATCTTCGGCGAGAAGGATTCGCACGCGGTCTACTACCTGCACCAGCAGGGCGTGACCCGCCTGGACGTGGTCAACTTCATTTCGCACGGCGTGCGCAAGGACCAGCAGACCGATGCCGCCAAGGCCTCGGAAGGCGTGGAGGAGGGCGCTCCGGGCGGCGAAGGCCAGACCAAGGAAAGCCCGCTGGACCAGTTCACGCAAAACCTGAACAAGTCCGCCGCCGAGGGCAAGATCGATCCGCTGATCGGCCGCGAGGACGAGGTGGACCGCGTGATCCAGATCCTGTGCCGCCGCCGCAAGAACAATCCGCTGCTGGTGGGCGAGGCAGGCGTGGGCAAGACCGCCATCGCCGAAGGCCTGGCCTACCGCATCACGCAGAGCGACGTGCCTGAAATCCTGCAGAATGCCGTCGTGTATTCGCTGGACATGGGCGCGCTGCTGGCCGGCACCAAGTACCGCGGCGATTTCGAGCAGCGCCTGAAGGCGGTGCTGAAGCAGCTGAAGGACAATCCGAACGGCATCCTGTTCATCGACGAGATCCACACCATCATCGGCGCCGGTTCGGCGTCGGGCGGCACCTTGGACGCGTCCAACCTGCTCAAGCCGGCCCTGGCGAACGGCCAGCTGAAGTGCATCGGCGCGACCACCTACACCGAGTTCCGCGGCGTGTTCGAGAAGGATCACGCGCTGAGCCGCCGCTTCCAGAAAGTGGACGTCAACGAGCCTACCGTCGAGCAGACCGTGCAGATCCTGCGCGGCCTGAAGTCGCGCTTCGAAGAGCACCACGGCGTCAAGTATTCGTCGTCGGCGCTGTCGACGGCGGCCGAACTGGCGGCCCGCTTCATCAACGACCGCCACCTGCCCGACAAGGCGATCGACGTCATCGACGAAGCCGGTGCGGCGCAACGCATCCTGCCGAAGTCCAAGCAGAAGAAAACCATCGGCAAGACCGAGATCGAGGACATCATCGCCAAGATCGCGCGTATTCCACCGCAGACCGTCAACCAGGATGACCGCAGCAAGCTGCAGACCATCGACCGCGACCTGCGCAACGTGGTGTTCGGCCAGGATCCGGCGATCGAAGCGCTGGCCTCGGCGATCAAGATGGCGCGCGCCGGCCTGGGCAAGACCGACAAGCCGATCGGCTCCTTCCTGTTCTCCGGTCCGACCGGCGTCGGCAAGACCGAGGTGGCCAAGCAGCTGGCCTTCATCCTGGGCATCGAGCTGATCCGCTTCGACATGTCCGAGTACATGGAGCGCCACGCCGTGTCGCGCCTGATCGGCGCGCCGCCGGGCTACGTTGGTTTCGACCAGGGCGGCCTGCTGACCGAAGCCATCACCAAGAAACCGCACGCGGTGCTGCTGCTGGACGAGATTGAAAAAGCCCATCCGGACATTTTCAACATCCTGCTGCAGGTGATGGACCATGGCACGCTGACCGACAACAACGGACGCAAGGCCGACTTCCGCAACGTGATCATCATCATGACCACCAACGCGGGCGCCGAGAGCTTGCAGAAGACCTCGATCGGCTTCACCAATTCCAAGCAGGCAGGCGACGAGATGGCCGACATCAAGCGCATGTTCACGCCGGAGTTCCGCAACCGTATCGATGCGACCATCAGCTTCCGCGCGCTGGACGAGGAAATCATCCTGCGCGTGGTCGACAAGTTCCTGATGCAGCTGGAAGAGCAGCTGCACGAGAAGAAAGTCGAATCCATCTTCAGCGAGAAACTGCGCAAGTTCCTGGCGAAGAAAGGTTTCGACCCGCTGATGGGCGCGCGTCCGATGGCGCGCTTGATCCAGGACATGATCCGCAAGGCGCTGGCCGACGAACTGCTGTTCGGCCGCCTGGTCACCGGCGGCAAGGTCACGGTCGACCTGGACGACAAGGACCAGGTCAAGCTGGAGTTCCCGGAACCGCCGGACGCCGCGCCGACGATCCCGCCGGAAACCGTCGAAGTCGAATAAACAGTACGTTTTCGCAAAAAGCCCGCCCACGAAAGTGTGGCGGGTTTTTTTACGTCCGTTTTTCCAACAAAGAAACTTAGCGTGACGGCTTGTAACTATCCACTGTGGTATGTATCCAAATGGTTACTTATGCAATGTTTACTTCGCAACTTGCCTATACGACTATGGATTACCGACCAACCCGCTAGAACGGGTGGCGATATAAAGGGCATTTTCTAACAGCGGCATTTAATCGGGAGTAAGCATGTTAAGAAAGACAGTATTGGCGCGCACCTTGTCGATGGCGTTCGCCACGATGGCGGTCAGCGCAGTGGTGGTACCGAGCGCGATGGCGCAGTCCAATGCATCGGGCAACATTTATGGCCGCGTGGAAGCGCCGGCCGGCACCTCCATCCTGATGACCAATACCGACACTGGTCTGAAACGCACGATCACGCCGAATGCCGACGGTACTTATACCGCCACCGCCATGCCGATTGGCCACTACAAGGTTGAGCTGCAGCGCTCCGGCGCCACTGTCAACATCACGGAGATCGACGTGCTGGTGGGCCGCGGCGTGGAAGCGTCCTTTGTCGCCCAGGTGGCGTCGGTACAGGTGACCGGCCGCCGCAATCGCATCGACGTCTCCAGTGCCAACAACGGCGCCACTTTCACCGCCAAGGAATTGGCTGCGCTGCCGATCGCGCAAAGCGTGGACGCCATCGTGCAGTTGGCGCCAAACACCACGCGGGCCGACCCGCGCTACGCGGCGGGCGCCAGCTTCGGCGGCGGCGGTGCATCGGAAAATGCTTACTACATCAACGGCTTCCCGGTCACCAATCCGCTGACGCAGCTGGGCGCGTCGGAACTGCCGTTCGGCGCGATCGCGCAGACGCAAGTGCTGACCGGCGGCTTCGGTGCAGAGTTCGGCCGCTCGGTCGGCGGCGTGGTCAACACCACCACCAAGTCCGGCACCAACACCTGGGAAGCGGGCGCGCAGTTCAGCATCGAGCCGAACTCGCTGCGCTCCAAGGCGAAGGACGTCTACTACGGCCATACCGGCGATCCGGCCAACGCCACCACCGACGGCACCATCTACGCGATCAACCGCTTCAACACCGACACCACCAAGAAATACGGCGCCTATGTCGGTGGTCCTATCATTCAGGACAAGCTGTTCATGTTCTTCGCCGCCGAGCAGACCAAGCAGGACACCGGCAGGGTCGCCCAAACGGTCGATTCCAGCTCGCTGGACCAGAACGGCTGGCAGCAGGACAAGAACAAGACCACCCGCTACGTGGGCAAGTTCGACTGGAACATCAGCGACAACCATCGTCTGGAATGGACCACCATCGGCGATAAACCTGAGACCGACCAGGAGCTGTCCGGCTTCGACTACACCACCGGCGCCCGCAACGGCATCGTCAGCGGTCGCGCCCACTACGAGAGCATCGCCAACATCACGCCGACCATCGGCGCACGCACCAACATCCTCAAGTACACCGGTAACTGGACCGACGACCTGACCGTCAGCGCGCTGTACGGCCGCAACCACACCAGCCACGTGTCGTCGCTGGCGGGCTACGATCCGACAATGCCGGAAATTATCGTCAGCTCGGTGGGCCACGCGCCCGGCATCAGCTATCCAAGCAACCAGCCTTACTCCGGCCGCATCTCCTCGGCATCGTCGTATGACGAAGTGACGTCGGCACGCCTGGACCTGGAATACAAACTGGGCAGCCATTTGATACGCGGCGGTTTCGACAACAACAAGCTGTCGTCGTTCGGCGCGGGCGAAATCCAGGCCGGCGGCAACAGCTGGAACTACGATCACACCGACAATCCGCTCGACCCTATCAAGCTCAATGGCTACAACACCACGGTGGCGTCGGGTGGTGGCCTGGGCGCCCAAGGTTATTACGTTAGCAAGCGCATCTTCAGCGACATCACGGCGGCCTTCTCCGACCAGTCGGCGCAATATCTGGAAGACCGCTGGCAGGTCAACAAGGATGTGCTGGTGACGCTCGGCCTGCGCGAAGAGCAGTACAAGAACAAGAATGGCTTGGGCCAATCCTTCCTCGAGGTGAACAACCAGCTGAACCCGCGCTTCAATGCCGTGTGGGACGCCAATGGCGACGCCTCGCTCAAGGTGTTCGGCAGCGCAGGCCGCTATTCGATCCAGATTCCGACCCACGTCGCCGTGCGCGGCGCCTCGGTGTCGACCTTGACCCGGCAGTACTTCACCTACACCGGCGTCGACCAGAATGGCGCGCCGACCGGCACCGTGGCGATCACCCCGGTCACGTCGTCCGACAACGAGTTCGGCCAGCCCAAGCTGTACCAGACCGTGGCGGCACAAAACCTGAAGCCTAGCTATCAGGACGAGGCGACCATCGGCTTCGAGAAGGCCTATTCGCCATCGCTCAACTTCGGCGTCAAGGGAACCTACCGCAAGCTGAAATCGACCATCGACGACTTCTGCGACCAGCGTCCATTCGACACCTGGGCTGCGGCGCACGGCGTCGACGAATCGAACTGGGGCGGCTTCATGTGCGCGTCGATCAATCCAGGCCGCAGCAACGACTTCCTGGTTGACTTCTCGGGCACCGGCACCAACCTGACCAAGGTCACGCTGACGGCTAAGGACATGGGCTTCGAGGAAGCCACCCGCACCTACGCGGCGCTGGACTTCTTCGCCGAGCACCCGATGCGCGACGGCTGGTATGGCCGCATCAACTACACACTGGCCCGCAGCAAGGGCAACACCGAGGGCCAGACCCTGTCCGCCGTGGCGCAGATGGACGTGGCCGCGACCGAGACCTGGGATCACCGCGAGATCATGGAGCACGCCAACGGTCTGCTGCCTAACGATCGCAAGCATCAGATCAAGGCCTTCGGCTTCTACCAGTTCAACGACGAATGGTCGGTGGGCGGCAATGCGCTGATCGCTTCGGGCCAGCCGATCACCTGCCTGGGCAACTACCCGGGTCCGCTGGCAGACAACGATCCAGGCTTCCCCGACTATGGTTCGGCCTACCACTACTGCAACAACAACAACACGTCGACCACGCCGTCGCCGCAGGGTTCGGCTGGCCGCTTGCCGTGGGATGTGCGCCTCGACATGGACATCGTCTACAAGCCCAAGCAGTTGGCTGGCCTGGCGTTCAAGATGGACGTGTTCAACGTGTTCAACAAGCAGACCGTGCAGCAGATCGACCAGCAGTACAACAACGCCGACTTCAGCGTTTCGCCGACGTATGGCACGCCGGGTCCTTTCGTTGGATACACCGCGCCGCGCAGCATGAAGTTCACGGTGGAGTACAACCACCGCTTCTAATATCCTGACGTAGTCTGTAACTTTTATTTCCCAGCCCGTAACGCGCAAGCGGTACGGGTTTTTTTCTTTGGGGCGATAATAGTGTTCGGAAGCGAACAGCGACAACGTTCGTTTGCGGACATCCGGTGTCGCGCTGGCGCTGATTCTCGTGCGTCCCGGCGCCTGCGACCTTGTGGCATGGATGTTGCAGTCACAGGGTATTCCCCCAACGGACAAGGCATACATGAAGCTTGGAGATTTTCGCATCGGCTGGCGCACGCTGGCCCAGGAACCGGCCTACACGCTGGCGGTGGTGTTCGGCCTGGGCGTCGGCTTGGCGGCGAGCCTGCTGCTGCTTGGGTTCGTGCGCTACTCGCTGTCGTACAACACCCACTTTACGGATGTCGACCGGCTCTACGTCGTCAAGCAGCATTTCAACGTCGATCCCGGTTCTCCGCTGCAGGAGGTGGCGCCGATGTTCCTGCGCGAGGCCGCGTTGAAAATACCGGGCGTCGCCGACGCCACCGTCTACATTCCCGCGCGCGAGGAGATCAAGCCGCTGACGGTGCGCATCGGCCGCGCCATGTCGACCGTGCGCGGCCTGACGGTGCTGCCGGGCTTCCCCGCGATGCTCGGCCTGCGCGCGGCGCAGGGCGACCTGGCGGCGGCGCTGGACCGTCCCGACCTGTTCGTGATTACCGAAGCGGGCGCGCTGCGCCTGTTCGGCACCCGCGATGCGCTGGGCCGTACCATGCAGGCCGAAGGCAAGACCGTGCAGGTGGGCGCCATCGTGCCCACGCCGCCGGGGAATACGACGATACCGTTCGAAATGCTATTCGGCGTCAACTCGGTCACGCAGGATCCCGCGATCAAGCACGAGATGCTGACCGGCGAGCATGGCTGGATGTCCAAGATGCTGGTGCGGCTGCGGCCGGGCGCCGATGTTCCCGCCATCGTCGAGCGCCTGCAGCAGGTGGTGGACAATGCGCCGAGCATGAACCAGTTCCCGCCGGAGGTGCGCGAGCGGCTGGGCAAGCGCAAGGCGGTGGAACTGGCCATGTCGCCGCTGCGCGACGCCTATTTCGACTATCGGATGCAGAGCAGCTTTGTCTCGCTGCCGGGCGATCGCGCCAATCCCGTCGTCATCGCCGGCGTGGCGGCGATGGCGGTGTTGATCCTTATGCTGGCCGCGATCAACTACGTCAACCTGAGCACGGTGCGCGTGCTGCGGCGCCAGCGCGAAGTGGCGATGCGCAAGGTGCTGGGCGCCGGCGTGCCGCAGATCATGCTGCAATTCCTGCTCGAATCGCTGCTGGTGGCGATGGCTGCTACCGTGCTTGGCTTGCTGCTGGCGTGGCTGGCGCTGCCGGTCTTTTCACAACTGGTCGACCGCCGGCTCGACAACCTGTTCTCGGCGCAGAACATCGCGGCCGCGCTCGGCATCGGCGCGTTGCTGGGCTGCGCAACGGCGGTCTATCCCGCCTGGATCGCGATGCGGGTGCATCCGGTCCAGGTGCTGGCCGGGCGGCCGGATACCGAGTCCCGTGGCAGCATGCAATGGCGCCGGGCACTGACGGTGCTGCAGGTGGCCGCGGCGATGGGCTTTGCCAGCGTCACCGTCGCCGTCGCGTGGCAGACCGATTATGCGATGCACGCCTCGCCCGGCTTCGATCCGTCGGCGATGGTGATCGTCGACCTGCCAGAGCATGTGCGGGACAGCGCGCAGGCACGGCGCTTTTATTCCGCGCTGAAGGCACAGCCCGGCGTGGCGGGCGTGGCGATCTCGGAGGATCCGGTCGGCCGGCTCGACTGGTCCTGGACGCGCGCGTTGAAGCGCCCCGGCGGCCCGGCGGCGGAAATGGAGATGAAATCGGTCAGCGCTAACTTCTTCGAACTGTACGGCATCGCGCCGCTGGCGGGGCGCTTGTTCCAGTCCGGCGTGGACCAGGACGACGACAAGGTGCCTGTGGTGTTGAACGCCGTCGCCATGCGTCAGCTGGGTTACGCCAATGCCGAGGAAGCGATAGGCCAGACCGTGCTGTTCACCGGCTTCGACAACAAGGAGATCGCCAAGCGCGTCGTCGGCATCGCGCCGGAGCTGCGCTTCCATACGCTGCGCGACCCGCCGCGCGCGACCGCCTATGAGCTCTGGACAGCGGGGACGGTGTTGAACGTGCGCGCATCCGGCGCGCCGGCCGACGTCGAGCGTGCGGCGCAGTCGCTGTGGCCAGCCTATTTCCCGGATGCGATACCGAAGATTTTCCGCGCCGCCGATCCGCTGGCCGTCCACTACGCGGAGGATGCGCGCATGGCCAAGCTGCTGGCGGTGGCCACCGGCATCGCGCTGGCGATCGCCGCTTTCGGTACCTATGTATTGGCGGCCAATACCGTGCAGCGGCGCGCCAAGGAGATCGTGCTGCGCAAGCTGCACGGCGCCGGCCGCGCCGACATTGGCCTGCTGGTGGTGCGGGAGATCGGCGCGCTGACCCTGGCCGCCGCCGTCATCGGCCTGCCGCCGGCGGCGATCGCGATCAACCGCTATCTGGCCGGCTACGTCGAGCGTGCGCCGATAGGCTATTGGACGCTGCTGTTCGCGCTGTCGCTGACCTTGATGGTGGCCCTGGCCGCCATCACGCGTCACACCCGGATCGCCATGCGGATGGTGCCAGCAGACGCATTGCGCGCCTAGGCATGGCCGCAGACCGCCGACCCAGCCCCAGCCAGCCTGCCGCGCCAATCAGCAGCAGCATCAACGGCGACGGCTCCGGAACGAAGCGGCATGCGTCGCTGCAGTCGCTGGTGACGTCGTAGATGTAGCGCGGACCAGGGCCGCCGGCGGGATCGGGTTCCCAGCCGGGCAGGCCCGCCGTCGGCCTCCAGACGGCATGTTCGTTGAGCAAACCGCGTCCGAAGATGACGATGGTTCCTGGCGGCGACGGCAGCAGCCCCAGCGCGTCGGCCGGATTTTCCGTTGCCGGATCGGAGTCCGATCGGAGCCGCACCGTCATGACGCCGGCCAGGACGACAAATTCCAGCTGGTCGCTTACCGCTTCGCAGCTGAACAGGCCGCAAGTTCCGGCGATGTCGATCAGGCCGGGAACGACGGCGGGCGTCAGCGCCGCAGTGTTGGCGGTTTCTGTCAAGGTGATGACGATGGGGACGGCGGTGGCGGCGGTGGACAAACTGATTAGTCCGGCCAGTAAAATCGAACGTAACGTATTCATTTTCGTTTCCTTGTCCAGGTTGAATGACAAGGAAGCGACATGCATAGATCGCGCCAAAAAAAATAGCCGTGCATGATCAAACACTTAGCCGCCTGGCCGGCGCCCAGTGTCAAGTATCTCGACAGTGGACTGCCTACAGGCTGGCCAGGCTCTTGAACTGGGCGGCGCGGCGGCGGGAGACTTCGACTTCGAGGTGGTCGCGTACCAGCAGGTCGAGGCCGCCGGCGTCGTTCGGCGTGACCTGGTCGATGTAGTCCAGGTTGACGATATGGCGGCGGCTGGCGCGGAAGAAGCGCTGCGGATCGAGCCGCTCTTCCAGCTGGTTCAGCGACCGCAGCATCAGCGGCTTGTGCTGGTCGAAATACACGCGCGTGTAGTTGCCGTCCGATTCGAACAGGCGCACGTCCTGCAGGCCGACGAACCAGCAACGCTCCCCGTCCTTGATGAACAGTTTTTTTGCCGCCGTCGGCGCCACGGCGGCCACTCCGGCTTCCGCGTAGGCCAGCGCGCGCTGGTGGCGCATTGCGCAGCGCGCCAAGGCGGCGGCCATGCGCGCGGCCTGGATCGGCTTTTGCAGATAGTCCAGCGCGTTGACTTCGAACGCCTGCAACGCGTACTGGTCGAAGGCGGTGGTGAAGATCACTTCCGGCGCATCCTCCAGCGCCGCCAGCATGTCGAAGCCGCTGCCGCCGGGCATCTGCACGTCGAGGAAAATCAGGTCGGGCTTGAGGGCGGCGATCTGCTGCACGCCGTCGGCCGCGTTGACGGCCTCGCCGACGATTTCCACTTCGGGATGTGCCGCCAGCAGGCGTCGCAGTTCAGCGCGTGCCAGGCGCTCGTCGTCGATCAGTAAAGCGCGCATCAGGCGGCCTCCGGTAAAGTCAGCGTGGCGCGTACCCAGCCACTGTTTTCTGTCAGGTCCAGGTTGGCGCTGGAGCCCAGCGCCAGCGCCAGCCGCTTGCGTGTGTTGACCAGGCCTACCTTGGTCGAATTGGCGAACGGCAGGATCGCGCCGAGGTTGGCGATTTCGATGTGGATCATGCCGTCGTCCATGCGCTGCGCGCGGATGCGGATCTCGCTGCCGGTCGGGCTGGTCTCGACGCCGTACTTGACGGCGTTTTCCACCAGCGTCTGCAAGGCCATCGGCGGGATGCGCACGTGCTCCAGCCCCATGCCGATTTCCACGCTGACCCGCATGCGTTCCTCGAAGCGGATTTTTTCAATCGCCAGGTAGGCCTGCACGGCTTCGATTTCGGCGGCCAGCGGCACGGTATCGTTCTGGCCGGACTGCAGCGCGTAGCGCATCACGCTGGCCAGCTGGTCGATCATTTGCGCGGCGGCGTTCTGGTCTTCATAAATCAGCGCGCGCACGCTGTTCATGCTGTTGAAAAAAAAATGCGGATTGACCTGCGCCTGCAGGGCGCGCAGCTCGGCGTCCTTGGCGGCGATTTCCAGCCGCAACGCCTCCTGCTCGAAACGGTTGGCGCGGCGCAGCGACAGCACGGCCATGTAGAAGATATTCCACACCAGATAAACTCCCCACCAGAACATCAACGCGCCCGGCAGCCAGGCCACGCCGTGTACTTCGCCGAACGGCTTGATCACCAGGTAGCCGACCGTCTGCACGCCGGTGTGGATGGTGCCGAGCACCAGGATCGCCACCAGCATCACCTTCCAGTTGATGCGGATGCCGTTGCGGACCTGGGCCTTGAGCAGGCGGTGCCACAGGTCCGAGATGACCAGCCCCGCCGCCACGCCCCAGAAGGAGATGGCCACCATGCGGCCGGTGTGACTGTCGCCGGGCGTCATGGTCATCAACAGCAGGGGCAGGAAGTTCCAGCCTGCCAGCTGGAACACCCAGTACCAGTTCAGGCGGGCGAGCCAAGGGCGGTCGTTGGTCATGATGGGCTTATTTCAAAAAGTTATCGATACGATCATACATCCAAGTTGGATCGTCGTACATGATGAAGTGACGGGCGTTGTCCGCCAGCTCCACCTTGACGCCGGCCAGCTGCTGGTACTGCGCCTTGTACATCTGCTCGAACATCGGCTTGGTGCCGTAGTCCTTATAGGCGATCCAGCTGCCCAGCACCAGCGTCGGCGCCTTGATGCGGCTGATGTCCTGGCGCATATCGTCGCTCATCATCTCGGTCATGGCGTTGATGACGGTAGGGCGGTCGGACAGTTTGCCCCAGCCCAGCGCGCGGTCGATGTCTTCCTGCTTGCTGATCATGCTGGCCAGCGTTTTCTGCTGGCCGGCGCGGTAGGCTTCGACGTCCTGCGCTTCCATGCGGGCACGCATGCCGGCGGCCATTTCCTTCATCTGCGCAGCGGTGATGCTGGGCATCTGGACGGCGGCCAGCGCCGGCAAGGTGTCGACGATGACCAGGCGGCCGACCTGGTCGGGATGGTCCGCCGCCAGCTTCATGCCGATGAAGCCGCCGAGGCTGTGGCCGATGACGACGGGATGATCCAGCTTGTTGGCGGCGATGTAGTCGCTGATCTGCTGCTCAACGGCCGGCAGCAGCGGGCCTGCGACGGCGGGTACGCCGGCAAAGCCCGCGACCGTCAGTACGTGGCACTGGTTCTTGGCGCCGCAGTAGTGCGCGACCGTGCCATTCCACACTTCGCCGGCGGAGGCCAGGCCGGGAATCAGGATGATGGGCGCGCCCTTGCCGCTGACGTCGACTTTGAAGGCGGGATGGGCCGTGGTGGCGGCCGCAGCCGGCGCGGCGGCATAGGCCAGCGTCAGGCTGGCGGCGATGGTGGCGATGCTTTTGATGAGCGTGCGTGGCATGGTGATCTCCGTTAGCGTGGGTAAGTGAAGCCATGCTAACGGTCGGCCGGCGCGCCGGCGACGGCTACTTGATGAGCGGTTTTTTTACCGTGATGAGCGGCAGGGCGAACCACAGCGTCAGCAGCAGGGCCAGCGCCAGCACGCAGGCGGCGGCGCTGATCGCCACCGAGGTGCTGACCAGGTAGACCACGACGAACATGTCGAGCGCCAGCCCGAACGCCAGCGGGACGAGCGCGGCGCTGATCATGCGGGACGAGAGTTTGACGATGGCTTCCGACACGCGGTGCGGCGCGACGATGCGGTGCCATGCGGCGGGTGACATGATCAGTGCGATAGAGATCACCACCATGGCCAGTGCGAACAGGTGCGTGGCCTGCACGGCGGCGGGCAGTTCGTCGAAGCGCTGGTTGAACACGGCGATGGTCTGGAAGCCGAACAGCGCCTGTATGCCGGGCAGCACCATGCGCGCTTCCTCGATGATGTTGCGCAGTTGTTCTTTCAGCGAGTTGGGTTCGGGTGGCGGCATGGGCCGATTCTAGCGCCGGCCGCCGGTCGCCGGCGCACGCTTATTTTCCAGCCTCGGCGCGCAGCTTGCGCCACAGCGTGGTGCGGCTGATGCCGAGGTAGTCCGCCGCCGCGTCGCGCCGGCCGCCGAAGCGGGCCAGCACGTCGGTGACGCTGGCGGCGCCTGCGCGCCCGGCCGTCGCCACCGATCCGGCGGGGATGGGGGGCGAGGAAGACATGGCAGCCTGTGCGGCGCCCTGGCCGGCCAGTTCCGGCGCCACGCCGAGTACGAAGGCCGGGGTCAGCGCCTGCAGCGGCTCGGCGGCCAGGAACAGCGCCAGGCGCTCGGTCAGGTTGCGCAGTTCGCGCACGTTGCCGGGCCAATCGTAGCGCTGCAGCAGCGGGGCGCAGGCCATCGTCTCCGCGTGCAGGTTGGGATGCGGCCGCGCGCCCAGCGAGGCCAGCGCGTTCTTCAGCGACCACTCGGCCAGCGTCATCACATCTTCCGGCCGCGCGCGCAGCGGCGGCAGCGACAGCCGCAGCACGGCCAGCCGGTAGAACAGGTCGGCGCGGAAGCGGCCCTCGCGCACGCGCTGCTCCAGGTCGCAGTGGGTGGCGCTGATGATGCGCACGTTGACGGCGATAGGCCGCGTGCCGCCGACGCGCACCACCTCGCGCTCTTCCAGCACGCGCAGCAGGCGCGTTTGCAGCGTCAGCGGCATCTCGCCTATCTCGTCGAGGAACAGGGTGCCGCGGTTGGCCGCTTCAAACAGTCCCGCGTGGCCGCCGCGGCGCGCGCCGGTGAACGCGCCTTCCTCGTGTCCGAACAGCTCCGATTCCAGCAGCGATTCCGCGATCGCGCCGCAATTGACGGCCACGAACGGCCGGTTCTGTCCCAGCGTGCGCGGGCTTTCGCGATGGATGGCTTGCGCCACCAGTTCCTTGCCGCTGCCGGTTTCGCCTTGTATCAGCACGGTCGCCGGCGATTTCGCATACAGCACCACGGCCTGCCGCAGCGTTTCCATCGCATCGGAATCGCCGCGCAGGTCGTTGAGGCCGTGCTTGGCGCGCAGCGTGTCCGCCACCACGGCGCCGCGCGCGCGGCTGCGGTTCGACTCCAGCTGCGTCAGGCGCGCCATTTCCAGCGCATCGTCGAAGGCGTGGCGGATCGAGGCGGCGGAGTAGACGAACACGCCGGTCAGTCCCGCTTCCTCGGCCAGGTCGGTAATCAGGCCGGCGCCGACGATGGCCTTGATGCCGGCGGCCTTCAGGTCGTGGATCTGCGCGCGCGCATCCTCTTCGGTGGCGTAGGTGCGCTGCGCCACGTCGAAACCGAAGGTACCGGAAAACTCGGCCAGCTCCGGCAGCTTTTCCTGATAGGTGACGATGCCGATGCGGTCCGACACGCGCCGCGCCCGCGCCAGCGCCTGCATCACGTCGAAGCCGCTGAACTTGGCGATCACCACCGGCACCGACAACCGGCCCTTCAGGTAGGCGGCGTTGGAGCCGGCGGCGATGACCGCGTCGCAGCGCTCGGTGGCCATGCGTTCGCGGATATGGCGCGCCGCTTCGTCGAAGCCGAGATTGATCGGTTCGATGGTCGCCAGGTCGTCGTATTCCAGCGTGATGTCGCGGAACAGGTCGTACAGGCGCGAGACGGAAACCGTCCAGATCACCGGTTTGTCGTTGGCGTCGAAGGGCAGGGGTGTGGAATGGCGCATGTTTCAATTGTAACGCATTCGTTTCGATGTTTCATATTGAAACGCAGCTGAAACGTCGATTTGACGTAAGTGTTTGATTTATAAGGACTGACGCTCTGGCACGCCCTTTGCACTAGTAAGCACAACTTCACCGCAACATTGAAAGGTCACAACATGAGTTCATACTCCGCAGGCGCCGCGTTCCGCAAAGCCGTTCAAGAGGAATCCCCGTTGCAGGTGGTCGGCGCGATCAACGCCAACCATGCCCTGCTGGCCAAGCGCGCCGGCTTCAAGGCCATCTACCTGTCGGGCGGCGGCGTCGCGGCCGGCTCGCTGGGCCTGCCGGACCTGGGCATCTCCAACCTGGACGACGTGCTGACCGACGTGCGCCGCATCACCGACGTGTGCGACCTGCCGCTGCTGGTCGATGTCGATACCGGTTTCGGCGCCTCCGCCTTCAACGTGGCGCGCACCGTCAAGTCGATGATCAAGTTCGGCGCCGCCGCCATGCACATCGAAGACCAGGTCGGCGCCAAGCGCTGCGGCCACCGTCCGGGCAAGGAGATCGTCACCAAGCAGGAGATGGTCGACCGCATCAGCGCCGCCGTCGATGCGCGCACCGACGACCAGTTCGTCATCATGGCCCGCACCGACGCGCTGGCCGTCGAAGGCCTGGACGCCGCGATCGAACGCGCCGTCGCCTGCGTTGAAGCGGGCGCCGACATGATCTTCCCGGAGGCGATGATCAGCCTGGATATGTACAAGAAATTCGCCGCCGCCGTCAAGGTGCCGGTGCTGGCCAACATCACCGAATTCGGCTCGACGCCGCTGTTCACCGTGGACGAGTTGCGCAGCGCCGATGTCGGCCTGGTGCTGTATCCGCTGTCGGCCTTCCGCGCGATGAACAAGGCTGCGGAAAACGTCTACGGCGCGATCCGCCGCGACGGCACGCAGCAGAACGTCGTCGACACCATGCAGACCCGTGCCGAACTGTATGAACGCATCAACTACCACAGCTTCGAGCAGAAGCTGGATGCCCTGTTCGCTGCACAGAAAAAATAATTGAAATCGAGGAGACCCTGAAATGACCGAAGCCACCTTCAAACCAAAAAAATCCGTTGCCCTGTCGGGCGTCACCGCCGGTAACACGGCGCTGTGCTCGGTCGGCAAGACCGGCAACGACCTGCACTATCGCGGCTACGACATCCTCGACGTCGCCAGCACCTGCGAGTTTGAAGAAATCGCCTACCTGCTGGTGCATGGCAAACTGCCGACCGCCGCCGAACTGAAAGGCTACAAGACCAAGCTGAAATCGCTACGCGGCCTGCCGCAGTCGCTGAAGGCCGCGCTGGAGGCGCTGCCCGCGTCGGCCCACCCGATGGACGTGATGCGCACCGGCGTGTCGGTGCTCGGCTGCACCTTGCCGGAGAAGGACGACCACAACGTGCCGGGCGCGCGCGACATCGCCGACCGCCTGATGGCGTCGTTCGGCTCGATGCTGCTGTACTGGTACCACTTCAGCCACAACGGCAAGCGCATCGACGTCGAAACCGACGACGACTCCATCGGCGGCCACTTCCTGCACCTGCTGCACGGCGAGAAGCCGTCCGACAGCTGGGTCCAGGCGATGCACACCTCGCTGATCCTGTACGCGGAACACGAGTTCAATGCCTCCACCTTCACCAGCCGCGTCATCGCCGGCACCGGTTCGGACATCCACTCCGCCATCACCGGCGCGATCGGCGCGCTGCGCGGCCCCAAGCACGGTGGCGCCAACGAATTCGCCTTCGAGATCCAGAAGCGCTACGAAAACGCCGACGAAGCCGAAGCGGACATCCGCAACCGCGTCGCCAACAAGGAAGTCGTGATCGGCTTCGGCCACCCGGTGTACACCATCTCCGACCCGCGCAACGTGGTGATCAAGGAAGTGGCGCGCAAGCTGTCGCAGGAAGCCGGCTCGATGAAGATGTTCGACATCGCCGAGCGCCTGGAAACCGTGATGTGGGACATCAAGAAGATGTTCCCGAACCTGGACTGGTTCTCGGCCGTGTCGTACCACATGATGGGCGTGCCGACCGCCATGTTCACGCCGCTGTTCGTCATCTCGCGCACGTCCGGCTGGGCCGCGCACATCATCGAGCAGCGCATCGACAACAAGATCATTCGTCCAAGCGCGAACTACGTCGGTCCCGAGGACCTGAAGTTCGTTCCGATCAAGGACCGTCAATAATGAATACCCAATTCCGTAAATCCCTGCCCGGCACCAAGCTGGATTACTTCGACGCGCGCGCCGCCGTCGATGCGATCCAGCCCGGCGCCTGGGCCAAGCTGCCGTACACCTCGCGCGTGCTGGCGGAAAACCTGGTGCGCCGCTGCGATCCGGCGACGCTCAACGCCTCGCTGTCGCAACTGATCGAGCGCAAGCGCGACCTGGACTTCCCATGGTTCCCCGCGCGCGTGGTGTGCCACGACATCCTCGGCCAGACCGCGCTGGTCGACCTGGCCGGCCTGCGCGACGCGATCGCGCTGCAAGGCGGCGATCCGGCGCTGGTCAATCCCGTCGTGCCGACGCAGCTGGTGGTCGATCACTCGCTGGCCGTCGAATGCGGCGGCTTCGATCCGGATGCCTTCGACAAGAACCGCGCGATCGAAGACCGCCGCAACGAAGACCGCTTCGACTTCATCAACTGGACCAAGAAGGCGTTCAAGAACGTCGACGTGATCCCGCCGGGTAACGGCATCCTGCACCAGATCAACCTGGAACGCATGTCACCCGTCATCCAGGCGGTGGACGGCGTGGCCTTCCCGGACACGCTGGTCGGCACCGACTCGCATACGCCGATGGTCGACGCGCTGGGCGTGATCGCCATCGGCGTCGGCGGGCTGGAAGCGGAGAGCGTGATGCTGGGCCGCGCGTCGTGGATGCGCCTGCCGGACATCATCGGCGTCGAGCTGACGGGCAAGCCGCAACCGGGCATCACCGCCACCGACACCGTGCTGGCGCTGACCGAATTCCTGCGCAAGCAGAAGGTCGTGTCCTCGTACCTGGAATTCTTCGGCGAAGGCGCCGCCCACCTGACCCTGGGCGACCGCGCGACCATCTCCAACATGGCGCCGGAATACGGCTCCACCGCCGCGATGTTCTACATCGACGAGCAGACCATCAAGTACCTGAAGCTGACCGGCCGCGACGACGAACTGGTCAAGCTGGTCGAGCTGTACGCGAAGGAAACCGGCCTGTGGGGCGACGCTTTGGCAACAGCCGAATACGAGCGCGTGCTGAAGTTCGACCTGTCGTCGGTGGTGCGCACCATCGCCGGCCCGTCCAATCCGCACAACCGCGTGCCGACCTCCGAACTGGCCGCGCGGGGCATCAGCGGCGTGGTTGAAAATGAACCGGGCCTGATGCCCGACGGCGCGGTCATCATCGCCGCCATCACCAGCTGCACCAACACCAACAACCCGCGCAACATGATCGCCGCCGGCCTGCTGGCCCGCAACGCCAACGCGCGCGGGCTGACCCGCAAGCCGTGGGTGAAAAGCTCGCTGGCGCCCGGCTCCAAGACCGTGACGCTGTATCTGGAAGAGGCGGGCCTGATGCCCGAGCTGGAGCAGCTGGGCTTCGGCGTGGTGGCCTATGCCTGCACCACCTGCAACGGCATGTCCGGCGCGCTCGACCCTGTCATCCAGAAGGAAGTCATCGACCGCGACCTGTACGCCACAGCCGTGCTGTCGGGGAACCGCAATTTCGACGGCCGCATCCACCCGTACGCCAAGCAGGCTTTCCTGGCGTCGCCGCCGTTGGTGGTGGCCTACGCCATCGCCGGCACGATACGCTTCGACATCGAGAAGGACATCCTCGGCATCGACAGCAATGGTCAGCAGGTAACGCTGAAAGACATCTGGCCGACGGACGAGGAGATCGACGCGCTGGTCGCCTCCAGCGTCAAGCCTGCGCAGTACAACAAGGTCTACATCCCGATGTTCGCCAAACAGGAGGACGACGGCATCAAGGTCAAACCGCTGTACGACTGGCGTCCGCAGACCACTTACATCCGCCGTCCGCCGTATTGGGAAGGCGCGCTGGCCGGCGCACGTCCGCTGAAGGGCATGCGTCCGCTGGCTGTCCTCGGCGACAACATCACCACCGACCACCTGTCGCCGTCGAACGCCATCATGCTCGACAGCGCGGCCGGCGAGTACCTGGCGAAAATGGGCCTGCCGGAAGAGGACTTCAATTCCTACGCCACCCACCGCGGCGACCACCTGACCGCGCAACGCGCCACCTTCGCCAATCCGACGCTGAAGAACGAGATGGTGCGCGACGCGGACGGCAAGGTCAAAGCCGGTTCGCTGGCGCGCGTGGAGCCGGAAGGCAAGGTCACGCGTATGTGGGAAGCCATCGAGACCTACATGGAGCGCAAGCAGCCGCTGATCGTCATCGCCGGCGCCGACTACGGTCAAGGCTCGTCGCGCGACTGGGCAGCCAAGGGCGTGCGGCTGGCGGGCGTGGAGGCGATCGTGGCCGAGGGCTTCGAGCGCATCCACCGCACCAATCTGGTCGGCATGGGCGTGCTGCCGCTGGAATTCCTGCCGGGCGTGAACCGCCTGACGCTGGCGCTGGACGGCACCGAGACCTATGACGTGATCGGCGAGCGCACGCCGCGTTCGACGCTGACGCTGGTGGTCAACCGCAAGAACGGCGAACGTGTCGAAGTGCCGGTGATCTGCCGCCTCGATACGGCGGAAGAAGTGTCTATTTACGAAGCCGGCGGCGTGCTGCAGCGTTTCGCGCAGGACTTCCTCGAATCGGCCAAAGCAGCCTAACCACGCGTCATTCCCGCACAGGCGGGAATCCATACTGACTATGGGCTCCCGCTTTCGCGGGAGCGACGGTAACGGATGAATGACATGAAACATCTACCGCAAATCAAAATCCCCGCCACCTATATGCGTGGCGGCACCAGCAAGGGCGTGTTCTTCCGCCTGCAGGATCTCCCCGAAGCGGCACAGCAGCCGGGCGCCGCGCGCGACGCCTTGCTGCTGCGCGTGATCGGCAGTCCCGACCCGTATGGCAAGCAGATCGACGGCATGGGTGGCGCCACCTCCAGCACCAGCAAGACCGTGATCCTGGCCAGGAGCGCCAGGCCCGACCACGATGTCGACTACCTGTTCGGCCAGGTCGCCATCGACAAGGCCTTCGTCGACTGGAGCGGCAACTGCGGCAACCTGTCGGCGGCGGTCGGCGCGTTCGCCATCAGCGGCGGCCTGGTGGATCCGGCCCGCGTTCCGCGCGACGGCACGGCCGTGGTGCGTGTATGGCAAGCCAATATCGGCAAGACCATCATCGCCCACGTGCCGATGACCAACGGCGAGGTGCAGGAGACGGGCAACTTCGAACTCGACGGCGTGACCTTCCCGGCGGCCGAAGTCGTGCTCGAGTTCATGGACCCGGCGGCGGAGGAAGAGGGCGCCGGAGGCTCGATGTTCCCGACCGGCCAACTGGTCGACGAACTGGAGGTGCCCGGCGTCGGCACGCTGAAGGCGACCATGATCAACGCCGGCATCCCGACCATCTTCGTCAATGCCGAAGACATCGGCTACACCGGCACCGAGCTGCAGGATGCGATCAACAGCGATCCCAAGGCGCTGGCGCGCTTCGAGCTGATACGGGCCCACGGCGCGCTGCGCATGGGGCTGATCCGCCACATCGACGATGCGGCCACGCGCCAGCACACGCCGAAGGTGGCGTTCGTCGCCAAGCCGGCGCCGTACACGTCCTCCAGCGGCAAGGAAGTCGGCACCACCGATGTCGACCTGCTGGTGCGCGCCATGTCGATGGGTAAGCTGCACCACGCGATGATGGGCACGGCCGCTGTGGCCATCGGCACGGCGGCGGCGATACCGGGCACCCTGGTAAACCTGGCAGCCGGCGGCGGCGCGCGCGAGTCGGTGCGCTTCGGCCACCCGTCCGGCACCTTGCGCGTCGGCGCGCAGGCGACATGGCAGAACGGCGAGTGGAGCGTAACAAAAGCGGTCATGAGCCGCAGCGCGCGCGTGCTGATGGAAGGTTGGGTACGCATACCCGGCAATACGTTCTAAGCGGCTTATACCCACAACGGAGGAGATATGAAATACGCTGATTTCTATCAGCGCTCTATCGTCACGCCTGAACAATTCTGGCAAGACGAATCGGCGCTCATAACCTGGGACACACCCTGCATGCAGGTACTCGATTATTCGCACCCTCCGTTCGCCAGGTGGTTCGTCGGCGGACGGACCAACCTGTGCCACAACGCGGTCGACCGCTGGTGCGCCACTCAGGGCGACAAGGCGGCGCTGATCGCCATCTCGACCGAGACCAATACCGAGCGCACCTATTCGTTCAACGAATTGCAGGCCGAAGTGGAACGCTGCGCCGCCGTGATGCTGGCGCTGGGCGTGGGCCGCGGCGACCGTGTGCTGATCTACATGCCGATGATCGCCGAGGCGGCGTTCGCGATGCTGGCCTGCGCGCGCATCGGCGCGATCCATTCGGTGGTGTTCGGCGGCTTTGCCGCCAACAGCCTGGCCAGCCGCATCGACGACGCCAGGCCGGTGCTGATCGTCTCCGCCGACGCCGGCTCGCGCAACGGCAAGGCCATTCCGTACAAGCACCTGCTGGACGAGGCGATAGCGCTGTCGTCCGCCAGGCCGGCCAAGGTGCTGCTGGTCGACCGCGGACTGGCGGCGATGGAACTGGTGGCCGGCCGCGACGAGGATTACGCCAGCCTGCGCGCCGCCCACCTGGATGCGCGCGTGCCGGTGACCTGGCTGGAATCGAACGAGCCGTCCTACATCCTGTACACCTCCGGCACCACCGGCAAGCCGAAGGGCGTGCAGCGCGACGTCGGCGGCTATGCGGTGGCACTGGCCTCGTCGATGAAGTACAACTTCTGCGGCAAGGCCGGCGAGACCTTCTTCGCCACCTCGGATATCGGCTGGGTGGTGGGCCACTCCTATATCGTCTACGGTCCGCTGATCGCCGGCATGGCGACCATCATGTACGAGGGAGTGCCGGTCTGTCCCGACCCCGGCATTTGGTGGAGTATCGTCGAAAAGTACAAGGTCACCCGCATGTTCTCGGCGCCCACGGCAATCCGCGTGCTGCGCAAGCATCCGCCCGAATTCATGCGCAAGTACGACCTGTCGTCGCTACGCGCGTTGTACCTGGCGGGCGAGCCGCTGGACGAGACCACCTCGGAATGGATCGCCGGCGAACTGGGCGTGCCCATCATCGACAACTACTGGCAGACCGAAACCGGCTGGCCCATCCTGTCGATCGCCAAGGGCGTCGAGGATTTGCCGACGCGCTTCGGCAGTCCCGGCGTGGCGATGTACGGCTACCAGGTCAAGCTGCTCAACGAGTCCACCGGCGAGGAATGCGGCGCCAACGAAAAGGGCGTGGTGGTGATCGAAGGCCCACTGCCGCCGGGCTGCATGCAGACCGTCTACGGCGACGACCGGCGCTTTGTCGATACCTACTGGTCCACCTTCAGCGGCCGCCAGGTTTACTCGACCTTCGACTGGGGCGTGCGCGACGCCGACGGCTATTACTTCATCCTCGGCCGCACGGACGACGTGATCAACGTTGCCGGCCACCGGCTCGGCACGCGCGAAATCGAGGAGTCCATCTCCAGCCACGCGAACGTGTCGGAAGTGGCGGTGGTGGGCGTGGAGGACAAGCTCAAGGGGCAGGTGGCGGTTGCTTTCGTCATCGTCAGGCACGGAGAACAGATCGCCGCCGAGGCGGGGCGCGCGGCGCTGGAGCGCGAGATCCTGGGCGTGGTCGATCACCAGCTGGGCGCCGTGGCGCGGCCGGCGCGCGTGTACTTCGTGCCGCAGCTGCCCAAGACCCGCTCCGGTAAGCTGCTGCGCCGCTCGATACAGGCCGTCTGCGAAGGCCGCAATCCGGGCGACCTGACGGCGATTGAAGATCCCGCTTCGCTGCAACAGATACAGCACGTGCTGCAGGACTGTGTATCGAAATAATGACGGCGTAAGAGGCCGGTAAGTCTCGTCATGTATTGTGGATTCAAGCTCGGAAAAAACACGGGCACATACCACTACAGGAGACACACAATGCATGACGATCTGGTTCAAAAAATCAAGGGCGATCCCAGCTACCATCAGCTGGTCAAGGTACGGTCGCGTTTCGGCTGGGCGCTGACGGCGGTGATGATGCTGGTGTATTACGGCTATATCGTGCTCATCGCATTCGACAAGGAATTGCTCGCGTCGAAAACCGGCGCGGGCGTGATGACCTGGGGCATGCCGATCGGCCTGTTCGTCATCGTGTTCACGGTGCTCATCACGGGCATCTATGTACGGCGCGCCAACAAGCAGTTCGATGAACTGACACTGGCCATTCATCAGCGGGTGCGGGCATGAACGCCGTCCGACGCAGCCTGGGCTGGCTGGCGGCGCTGACGCTGCTGGGCGCCAGCGGCGCGGCGCTGGCGGCCGGCGCCGACCTGGGCCAGGCGGTGAAGCAACCTGTCAACTGGACCGCGATCACCATGTTCGGCGTGTTCGTCGTGTTCACGCTGTTCGTCACCAAATGGGCTGCCGCCAAGACCCGATCGGTGGCCGACTTCTACACCGCCGGCGGCGGCATCACCGGCTTCCAGAACGGCCTGGCCATCGCCGGCGACTATATGTCGGCCGCGTCCTTCCTCGGCATCTCCGCCGCCGTGTTCCTCAACGGTTACGATGGGCTGATCTATGCCATCGGCTTCCTGGTCGGCTGGCCGGTCATCACCTTCCTGATGGCCGAGCGCCTGCGCAACCTGGGGCGCTTCACCTTCGCCGACGTGGCGGCCTACCGCTTCAAGCAGGCGCCGATCCGCATCTTCTCCGCCTCCGGCACGCTGGTGGTGGTGGCGTTCTACCTGATCGCGCAGATGGTCGGCGCTGGTCAGCTGATCAAGCTGCTGTTCGGCCTGGAGTACTGGATCGCGGTGGTGCTGGTCGGTACGCTGATGATGGTCTACGTGCTGTTCGGCGGCATGACCGCCACCACCTGGGTGCAGATCATCAAGGCCGTCATGCTGCTCGGCGGCGCCACGTTCATGGCCTTCGTGGTGCTGGCGCAGTTCAATTTCAGCCCGGAGGCACTGTTCGCCAAGTCGGTTGAGGTGCATGCCAAGAAGGACGCCATCATGGGCCCCGGCACCTTCATCAAGGATCCGGTGTCGGCGATCTCGTTCGGCATGGCGCTGATGTTCGGCACCGCCGGCCTGCCGCACATCCTGATGCGCTTCTTCACCGTGCCGAGCGCCAAGGAAGCGCGCAAGTCGGTGTTCTGGGCCACCAGCTGGATCGCCTACTTCTATGTCCTGACCTTCATCATCGGCTTCGGCGCCATCGTTTTGGTGAGCACCAACCCCGAGTTCAAGGACGCCGCCGGCAAGCTGCTGGGCGGGAATAACATGGCGGCCATCCACCTGGCCAAGGCGGTGGGCGGCAACGTCTTCCTCGGCTTTATCTCGGCCGTGGCGTTCGCCACCATCCTGGCGGTGGTGGCCGGCCTGACGCTGTCGGGTGCCTCGGCGGTGTCGCACGACCTGTACGCCACCGTCATCAAGAAGGGCAAGGCCAGCAGCGCCAATGAGCTGTATGTGTCGCGCCTGACCACCGTCGCGCTGGGCGTCGTCGCCGTGGTGCTGGGCATCGTGTTCGAGAAGCAGAACATCGCGTTCATGGTGTCGCTGGCGTTTGCCATCGCCGCCTCGGCCAATTTCCCGGTGCTGTTCATGTCGGTGCTGTGGAAGGATTGCACCACGCGCGGCGCCACCGTCGGCGGCTTCGTCGGCCTGCTCACCGCCGTGGTCCTGACCGTGGTGTCGAAGTCGGTGTGGGTCGATGTGCTCGGCCATGCCGACGCGCTGTTCCCTTACGCGTCGCCGGCCATCTTCTCGATGCCGGCCGCCTTTGTCAGCATCTGGCTGTTCTCGATGCTGGATCAAAGCGCGCGCGCCCGCATCGACCGCGCCGGCTACGAGGCGCAGCAAATGCGCTCCGAGACCGGTATCGGCGCGGCCGGAGCCAGTGCTCACTGATACAATTGACAAGAGGTGGGATCAGGATGGTGCCCGCTTCGGCGGGCATTGTCGTTTTTAGGGGCAGGTCTCGGTGCGCGCGATGGCTAATGCCTCCAATGTGGTTTATCATCTGCCAACTATGCTGCCGTGAAGTAATGGATGAGGTGGCATCTTCCATTGGATGCCCTGGTGTACATGAATCGAGTTTCGACCCATCCGGATTTCGTAGCGGACGCCATCGCGCTGATCGGCGTGCCTGCCTGCGCGTACAGCACCGAGGGCATCGTGCTCGCGGCGAACCCGGAGCTGGTGGCCTTGCTCGGCTTCGATCCCTGCGGCCGTCCGGCGGCCGACCTGTTTGCGCGCCACGTGCGCGCCGCCGGCGTGGCGCAACTGGATGCCGCCCTGGCGGCCAGCGGGGCCGGCCAGCGCTGGGACAGCTGCCTGACGTGCGCCAGCGGCTCATACCTGTCCGTGCAGGCCTGGACCAAGCCGCTGCCGGCCGGTTCGGCGGTGCAGGGCGCCACCATCGTGTTCCACGATATCAGCGACGTCGAACGCGACCAGCGCGCGTTGCGCAAGGCGCTGATGGAGCAGCAGGCCATCCTGGAAAATGCCGCAGTCGGCATCTTGTTCAGCAAGGACGGCCTTATCCAGGAATGCAATATCCGCTGCGCCGAAATGCTGGGCTACAGCCGCCATGAGCTGGAGGGCGCTTCGACGCTGGTGGCGTATCCAAACGAGGAAAGCCTGATCCAGCTGGGCCGCGAAGCGGGGCCGCCGTTGTCGCGCGGCCTGTCCTTCATGGCCGAAACGCAGCTCAAGCGCAAGGACGGCTCGCTGTTCTGGGCACGGCTGTACGGCCGCGCCATCGACCCGGCCCAGACCGGCGACGGCACGGTGTGGATCATCGAGGACATCAACGAGCACCGCATCGACGAAGAGAGACTGCGCCGCGCGCTGCTGGAGATGCAGGCCATCATGGACAGCGCGCCGCTGGCGATCGGCTTCCAGCGCGACAACCGCATCCTGCGCTACAACCACCGCTTTGCCGAGGCCTTCGGCTTCAGCGACGAGAACGGCGTCGGCCAGCTGACGTCGACGCTGTATCCATCGCAGGAAGCGTTCGACGCGGTGGTGAAGAAAGCCCGGCCCCTGCTGGCGCGCGGCAAACCCTACCAGGCCGAGATGGAGATGCGGCGCCAGGACGGCACCACCTTCTGGGCCCATGCCTTCGGCTACGTGATCAATCCGGGCCGCACGCAGCAGGACACGATCTGGATCTTCGACGACCGTAGCGCGCAGAAGCAGCACGAGGAGGCGACCCGGCAATTGCTGCTGGAGCAGAAGGCGATCCTCGACAACGCCTCGGTCGGCATCCTGTTCAGCAAGGCGCAGGTCATGCTGAGCTGTAATCCGCGCATGGCCAAGATGTTCGGCTACGACATCGACGAGATGGTCGGGCGGCCGTCGTCGATGGTGTTCCCGTCGCCGGCGCATTACGAGGAATTCGGCCGCGAGGCGGCGCCGCTGCTGGGCACCGGCCAGCCGTTCGAGAAGCAGGCATACGAGTTCAAACGCAAGGACGGCAGCCTGTTCTGGTGCCGCGTGCGCGCCAAGGCGGTGGACGACGAGCATAGCGACGGCGGCACCATCTGGATCCTGGAAGACGTGACCCACACGCGCCAGACGCAGATGGAAGTCGAGGCGATCATGACCAACGCGTCGATGAGCATCCTGTTCACCAAGAACCGCATCATCACGCGCTACAACCGCGGCTTCGCCGAGATGTTCCGCTACGAGGGCGATTCCGGCTTGGGCCTGCCGGGGCGCGCGCTGTATCCGTCGCAGGAATCCTACGACAAGCTGGGTGGCGAAGCCTACCCCTTCCTGTCGGTCGGCAAGCCGTTCCAGACCGAGATGGAGATGCGCCGCGCGGACGACTCCTTGATGTGGGCGCAGCTGATCGGCTACGTCGTCAATCCGGACGACCCGACGCAGGGCACGATCTGGGTCATCGAGGACCGCACCGAGCAAAAACGCGCCGAGGAATCGCTGCGCAACGCGCTGCTGGAAAACCAGGCCATCCTCGACAGCGCGGTGCTGGGCATCTCGGTGGTCGAGCATGGCCACAACCTGCGCTGCAACACCAAGATGGAAGAGCTGTTCGGCTACGCGCCCGGCGAGATGAACCACCTGAGCGTGCAGGCCTTCTACGCCGACAAGGAAGCCTGGGAAGTGGCCCGCGCCGAGACGGCGCGCGACTTCCACGCCGGCCGCGTCAACGTCTCCGAGTACCAGCTGGTGCGCAAGGACGGCAGCACGTTCTGGGCGCGGCTGTCGGGCCGTCCGTTCGACCTGGCGCAGGCCACCGGGCGCTCGGTGTGGCTGGTGGACGACATCACCGCGCGGCGCGAGGCGGCCGAGGCGGTCAGCCGCGCGCGCGACGAGCTGGAGGTGCGGGTGCTGGAGCGCACCGCCGAACTGGCGGGCGCCAACGCGCTGCTGCAGGGCGAGATCGTCGAGCGGCGCCAGGCCGAGGCGCGCGTGCACCACATGGCTTACCACGACAGCCTGACCGGCCTGCCGAACCGCGCCTTGCTGTCGGACCGGCTGGACCGCGCGATGCTGGCGGCGCAGCGCTCCGAGCGCAAGCTGGCGGTGATGTTCATCGACCTGGACCGCTTCAAGACCATCAACGATTCGCTGGGCCACATGACGGGCGACCAGCTGCTGAAGGAAGTGGCCAGCCGCCTGTGCCGCGCGGTGCGCGCCAGCGACACCGTGGCCCGGCTGGGCGGCGACGAGTTCGTGGTGCTGGTGCCGGGCATACGCTCGGCCGACGAGTCCAGCCACGTGGCGCAGAAGATCATCGAGGCCTTGTCCGAGAGCTTCCCGCTGGAGGGGCGCAACCTGCACATCACGCCGTCGATCGGCATCTGCGTCTATCCGGACGACGGCGCCGACGTCGAAACGCTGATGCGCCACGCCGACGCCGCCATGTATCACGCCAAGGCCAGCGGCAGGAACAATTACCAGTACTTCAAAGAGGCGATGAACCAGACCGCGGCCCAGCACTTCGAGCTGGAGACCAGTCTGCGCGGCGCGCTGGCGATGGACGAATTCGAGCTGCATTTCCAGCCCATCATGGACATCGGCACGCGCCGCCTGCATACGATGGAAGTGCTGCTGCGCTGGCGCCGCGGCGACGGCCAGCTGGTGTTGCCGGACCACTTCATCCCCATCATCGAGGAGAACGGCCTGATCGTGCCGATCGGCGAATGGGTGATACGCCAGGCCTGCCGGCAGAGCATGGAGTGGCTGCGTGCCGGCCTGGCGCCGGTGCCGCTGGCGGTGAACCTGTCGCCGCGCCAGTTCATGCACCGGGGGCTGATCGGATCGATACGCGCCATCCTCGACGAAACCGGCATCGATCCGTCGCTGATCGAATTCGAGATCACCGAGACGGCGCTGATGCAGCACGGCGAGCAGACGCTGGACATCCTGGGCCAGATCAACGCCATGGGCATCCGCCTGTCGATCGACGATTTCGGCACCGGCTATTCGAGCCTGGCCTACCTGAAGCGTTTCCCGGTCAAGAAGATCAAGATCGACCGCGCCTTCATCAAGGAACTGGAAGAGAGCGCGGAGGACCGCGCCATCGTGGCGGCCATCATCGCGCTGTCGCACAGCCTGCAGCTGTCGGTGGTGGCGGAGGGGGTGGAGACGGAGGGGCAGTATGCGCTGCTGCAGCGCGACGGCTGCCAGTACGCGCAGGGCTACCTGTTCTCGCAGCCGGTGCCGCACGCGACGGCCCAGCTGCTGCTGCCCCGGCTGTAGCCGCTTAGTCGAAGGTGGCGATCACCGGCGCGTGGTCGGACGGCTGCTCCCATTTGCGCGGCACGCGGTCGATCACGCAGGCGCTGCAGCGCGACACCAGCGCCGGCGACACCAGGATGTGGTCGATGCGCAAGCCCTTGTTCAGGCGGAAGCCCAGCGCGCGGTAGTCCCACCAGCTGAACGACTTCTCCGGCTGTTCGAACAGGCGGTAGGAATCGGTCAGGCCGATGTCGAGCAGGCGGGTGAGGGCGGCGCGTTCCTTGTCGGACACCAACACCTGCCCGGCCCAGGCGGCCGGATCGTGGACGTCGCGGTCTTCCGGCGCGATGTTGTAGTCGCCCAGCACCGCCAGTTGCGGATGGGCAGCAGCTTCCTCGCGGATCCAGTCGTGGAAGGCGGACAGCCAGGCCAGCTTGTACTCGTATTTGTCGGAATCGACGCTCTGGCCGTTCGGCACGTAGGCGCAGACCACGCGCACGCCGGCTATGGTGGCGGCCAGGATGCGCTGCTGCGGGTCTTCGTATTTCGGATTGTTCTTGACCACGTCGCCGATCGGCAGCTTGGACAGGATGGCGACGCCGTTGTAGGTCTTTTGCCCGCTGTAGACCACGTGGTAGCCCGCGGCCTCGATGGCGGCGGCCGGGAACTTGTCGTCAGTTAATTTTGTTTCTTGGATGCAGAGCACGTCGACGGGGCTGTCCTCCAGCCATTTCAAGACGTGCGTCAGCCGAACGTTGAGTGAGTTAACATTCCATGTGGCTAGTTTCATTTGATTCAGTGTCCTTGCGGTTTGGGCATGGCCCAATCTTACAGTATCTTGATTTAACACATAGGGTTGTAATTTTGGCGAGTTTTATAAAAAAACATGGAAAACCTCTTCGCGTGCGCGCCTCGAGGCTCTAGAATGTTGCAAAATATGTGAAATCAAAAAAAAATTGCCAATAGTGTCTCGTTGTTATCAAAAGATAACTGTAACTAAAGACAACACGACAAAAGAGAAATATACTGTTGTAAATGAGCGGAAAACTTGTGTTTCCGATCGGCAATGACAAATAGCAACGGTACGTGTACATTTATGTGTTGTGAGGCGACAATAAATGGTACTATACGGAAATAACTTGTAGTTTTAACAGTGAATTGCGCGTGGCGCGTTTACAAAGGAATGAAAATGCGAACTGCATTTGAGACGTGGGCACAGAAGGACGGACACATCGTCCGCCGCCGTGAAGACAAGCCGGATGAATATCTGGTCTTCGAAACCCAACGCCGCTGGGTAATCTGGCAGGCGGCGCTGGAACATGGCAAGACGCCGGGCGGCCGCAAGACCGCCGCGCAGAAGGAGGCGGCAGCCATCGAGAAAGCCAAGGCCGCCGTGCAGCGTCCACCGGTGATCAACCCGGACGAGGCTGCGGTGCGTAACCAGGTGCTGAACGAGGTGCTCGATGCCTTCTCGACGCTGGGCGGCGAGCGCGGCATGGACGATATCCTGAAAGTGGTGCAGGGTCTGAAGAAGAAGCAGCAGGAACAGGCGGAAGAGCGCGCTGTTGCCGAGGCGCCGGTACGTCATAACGCCTGATACCGCGCATGCGCTTCAAGCATTACAAGGGTGGTCTCTACGAGCTGGTGTGCGAGGCCACCCTGGAATCCGATCTCAGCACCATGATCATCTATCGCGCCGCGAACGGTTCCGTCTGGGCCCGGCCGAAAGATGTGTTTTTCGAAGTAATCGAGGTTGATGGCGTAAAAGTGCAACGCTTTACGCCTCTTGATTGAGCAAATAGAACCGCTTGCGGGCTGCTACACTGGTCTGACCCACTCATCCTGAGGCAGACCATGTATTTTCGCCCCGCTGCAGCGTCGACCGCGTTGTTGACCGTGCTGGCCATGTTGGCCGGCTGCGCTTCGCTGACTGAATCCACCCAACAGAACGTGCTGGTGCAAACCGTGCTCGATCATCGCGAGATCGGCGGGGTCGGCTGCGTGCTGTACAACGACGTCGGCAAATGGTTTGTCACGACGCCGGCGCGCGTCACGCTGCGCAAGAGCGCCGGCGCGCTGCGCATCGACTGCGCCAAGGACGGTACGGCCTGGGCCTACGAGAAGGTCGATCCCAAGGTGAACGGCAATCTGTGGGGGAATGTGGTGCTGACGGCGGGTGTCGGCTATTTCATCGACAAGAACACGGGGGCGGGCTACGACTATCCGTCGACGCTGACGGTGGTGATGCACCCGGCTGCGGAGCGCGATGCGCTGCCGCCGCCGGCTGCAGGGGTCACACTTTATTAACTACGACCGATCAGGAAGTTAGACAGCAGTGGTACCGGACGGCCGGTGGCACCCTTTGCGCCGCCCGATTTCCAGGCGGTGCCGGCGATGTCCAGGTGGGCCCAGGTGTACTTGCGGGTGAAGTTCTCCAGGAACGCCGCCGCCGTGCACGACGCGCCGCCCGGCGTGCCGATGTTGGCCAGGTCGGCGAAATTGGACTTCAGCTGCTCGTTGTACTCCTCGCCGATCGGCAGGCGCCATGCGGTGTCGCTGGAAGCCTTGCCGGCGGCGATGATTTCGTCGGCCAGCTTGTTGTGGACCTCGTCGTCGCGCGTGAACAGGCCGCTCTTGTGGTGGCCAAGGGCGACGATGCAGGCGCCGGTCAGCGTGGCGATGTCGATCACTGCGGCCGGGTTGAAGCGCTCGGCGTAGGTCAGCGCGTCGCACAGCACCAGGCGGCCTTCGGCGTCGGTGTTGAGGATCTCGATGGTCAGGCCGTTCATCGACGTGACGATGTCGCCCGGCTTGGTGGCGCGGCCGGAAGGCATGTTCTCGCACGAGGCGATCACGCCGATCACGTTCAATTTCAGGTTCATCTCGCCGATGGCGCGGAAGGTGCCCAATACCGACGCGGCGCCGCCCATGTCGTACTTCATCTCGTCCATGCCGGGGCCGGCTTTCAGCGAGATGCCGCCGGTGTCGAAGGTGATGCCCTTGCCGACCAATACCACCGGTGCATCCTTCGGTTTGCCACCCATGTGCTTGATGATGATGAACTTCGGCGGCTGCTCGCTGCCGTTGGTCACGGACAGGAAGCTGTTCATCTTCAGCGCTTCCAGCTGCTTGCGGTCCAGCACTTCAACGTCGAACTTGTAGTCCTTGCCCAGTTTTTTCGCGGTGTTGGCCAGGTAGGTCGGGGTGCAGACGTTGGCCGACAGGTTGCCCAGCTCCTTGGTCAGGTCGACGCCGTTGGCGATCGCCACGGCCTGGGCCAGCGCCAGCTTGGTGCCGGCGTTGCTGGCCACGGCCAGCGCGATTTTCTTCACGCCGCTCGCCGCGGGATCCTTCTTCGATTTCTGCCCGTCGGTGCGGAACACGCCTTCATGGGCGCTTTGCACCACGCAGCGGATCGCCCAGTTGACATCGCGCTCTTTCACTTCGGTCATCGGCAGTGCGATAATAGCGTCGCTCGTGCCCAGGGCCGAGAAAGCCTTGAGCGCCGCGGACACGCCGCTGGCAAAGCTTTTCTCGCTGACGGCATCGTCGCTGCCCATGCCGACCAGCAGCACGCGTTCGGCCGATGCGCCCTTCACGCCGCGCAGCAGCAGGGTGGTGCCGGCTTTGCCGGAAATGTCGCCGGACTTGAGCGCAGCCGTGATTTCACCGGAGCCGTCCAGCGCCTTGGCGGCCTGCGACAGCTTCTTGTTCTCGAAGACGGCGACGGCGACTACGCCGGCCTTGGCCGAGGCGATGGTGTTTTTTGTGTCGAATGCTTTTATGCTAAAGTCCATTTGATTCTCCGTGTCGTGTACGAATTGCCAGCCTGTTTATCAGGCTGTTATTTAATCTTGTGGCCCCGTGATGGGCCCTTAACTACCGAATTATAACTTTCGAATGATCTTTCAACGCGCCCTACGACGTGAAATGACCAGTGCCGCCGGCGCTACTTTCACGGTGCTGTTCAGTATTAGCGTTACCTGGACCTTGATCGGTGTCCTCGGCAAGGCCGCCGGCGGCAAGGTCGCCTCCAGTGACGTGGTCGCGCTGATTGCCTTTGCAGCCTTGAATTATCTGCCAACTATCATCATCCTCACCAGCTTTATTTCGGTGCTGATGGTCGTCACGCGCAGCTATCGCGATTCCGAGATGGTGGTGTGGTTCGCTTCCGGCTTGAGCCTGACCCGATGGATAGCACCGGTGCTGACCTTCGGCCTGCCGCTGGTGCTGGTGACGGCGGCCCTGAGCTTTGTCGCCACCCCGTGGGCGCAGCAGAAAAGCTCCGAGTACGTGGAGCGTTTCGAAAAGCGCGAGGACCTGCAAAAGGTTTCGCCGGGCCAGTTCAAGGAATCGGCGTCGGCCAACCGCATTTTCTTCGTCGAAGGTGTGGCCGGCAAGACGGCCGTGGTGCAGAACGTATTTGTCAACACGGTCGATGAACACGGCACCGCCGTCATCGTCGCGCGCGAAGGCGTCATCAATGCCGGGCCGAAAGGCGAGCGCTATCTGGTGCTGAAGAACGGCCGCCGCTACCAGGGTACGCCGGGGCAGTCGGATTTCCAGACCATGGAGTTTGAAAGCTACAGCATGCGCGTGACCAACCAGAACCAGGAACTGGACGCCGAACGCAATATCAACGCGGTGCCGACGATGCAGCTGTTGAACGACAAGAGCAGCTTCGCGCAGGCCGAGATCCTGTGGCGCATCGCGCAGCCGATGACCTGCCTGGTGCTGATACTGCTGGCGATTCCGCTGGGCTTCGTCAATCCGCGCGCCGGCAGTTCCGCCAACCTGATTATCGCGCTGCTGGTCTTCTTCAGCTACAGCAATGTGGTCAAGCTGGTCGAGGCCAGCGTCAAGCAGGGCAAGTCCACGTTCGGCATGGCGTGGTGGCCGCTGCACCTGCTGGTCGCGCTGCTGGTGCTGGGCTTGTTCGCCTGGCGCCTGAACCTGAACCACCGCTACCATCCGCTGGCGCTGCTGGCGGGACTGAAGCGCTCGCGCGCCGCAGACAAGAAAGCCGTATCGCCATGAAAATCCTGCAACGCTATTTCGCCGTCTCGATCCTGCAGGCGGTTGCCTTTGTGCTGGTGGCCTTCCTGGCGCTGCAAGCCTTCATGGACCTGACCGGCGAACTGCCGTCGGTGGGCAAGAACGGCTACGCGATCCAGTATGCCTTCCTGTACGTGCTGGTGCAGCTGCCCGGCCACGTGTACGAGGTGATGCCGCTGGCGGCGCTGATCGGCACCATCTACACGATGGCGCAGTTTGCGGCCACTTCCGAATTCACCATCATGCGGGCGTCGAGCATGTCGACCGGGATGGTGGCGTGGATGCTGGCCAAGATCGGCGTGGTGCTGGTGATTATCACCTTCATCTTCGGCGAACTGGTGGCGCCGCGCACCGCGCCGCTGGCGGAGAAAATCAAGCTGAGCGCACGCGGCGCGGCGATTTCGTCGGAGTTCCGCTCCGGCCTGTGGACCAAGGATATCGTCAAGTCGGACGGCATGAGCGGCACCGTGACCGGCTCGCGCTTCTTCAACGTGCGCCAGGTGAAGCCGGACGGCACGCTGATCGACGTCAAGCTGTATGAGTTCGACACCAACTTCCGCCTGCGCTCGATCACGCTGGCCAAGACCGGCACCTTCAAGGGCAACAACAACTGGCAGTTGCAGGACGTGACGGAAAACCTGTTCACCAACCCGGCGCTGCTGAAGCCGGGCAGCGAGGCCAACCTGGCCAACAACTTCGCCCAGGACACCAGCCTGATCGAAACCCGCCACAGCGCCAGCAAGGACCTGCTGTCAGAGGTCACGCCGAAGATCCTGTCGGTGGCCGGCTCCGATCCGGACCGCATGTCGGCCAATGAGCTGGCGGTCTACACCCGCCACCTGCAGGAGAACAAGCAGGAAACCGAGCGCTTCAAGATCGCGTTCTGGAAGAAGCTGTTCGATCCGCTGGCGATCTTCGTGCTGATGGCGCTGGCGCTGCCGTTCGGCTACCTGCACACGCGCAGCGGCGGCGTGAGTCTGAAGATCTTTGTTGGTATCATGATCGGTGTCAGCTTCCTGCTGGTGAACACGCTGTTCTCTCACCTGGGCTTGCTGAGCACCTGGCCAGCGGTCATGACGGCGATCGCACCGAGTTTATTGTTCCTGCTGCTGGCGCTATGGGCCTTGTGGTGGGTGGAGCGGCACTAGATGGTTGAAACGATGAGCAAGCAGGCCCTGGTTTTGTTCGCGCACGGCGCCCGCGCCGCATCGTGGGCCGCGCCGTTCGAGCGGCTGCGCGACCTGACCCAGCCACGCATGCCGGAAGTGCGCGTGGCGCTGGCCTTCCTCGAGTTGATGACGCCACGGCTGCCCGAGCTGGTGGCCGAGCTGACCGCCGGCGGCGTCACTCGCATCACCGTGGTGCCGGTGTTCCTGGGGCAGGGCGGCCATGTGCTGCGCGACCTGCCGCTGATGGTGGAGCAGCTGCGCATCGATTATCCGCAGACGACCATCGACGTGGTCGAGGCGGCCGGCGAGAACGCGGCCGTGCTCAACGCGCTGGCCGACTACTGCGTGGCCTCGCTGTCAGCGCACACGCCGCCAGACTGACAGCGGTATGTAGCCGTCCGGCCTGGCCGGCACGCGGTAGCTGAGTTCATCGCCGTTCAATTCGTAGCTGCGCTTCTGCTGCGTTCCCTCCCAATTTGAAAAAGCCGCAGTGGCGATGCTGAAGGTCAGCGTGTGTGCCTCCTTGTCGATGGCCACGGTGCCGAAGTGCGCGCTCGAGCCCATGATGGCCGCTTCGAATTCGGCCGGCGTGCCGGTCTTCTTGTCGCCGCTGGCAAAGCGCGGCCGGTCGGAGCGGTAAATCTGCACCGTGTACCGGCCCTGCGCATCGATCATCATCAGGCCGGCCGGCGCATCGCCGTAATCGCGAATGCGCACGCCGTCGGGCCGTATCAGGTCGGCGGCGACCAGCGTCCAGGTGCCGGCCAGCGGAAAGTCGGGCGCCGGAGCCGCCGTTGCTTGCGTTGCGGGCACCCACATGACGAGACAAAATAATCGGTTCAGCAGTTTCATGGCAATCTCCTTATTAGCGGTGCGGCCACGATAGCTGCTTCTGCGCTTGAACGAAATTGGCAAAAATCGTGCAATATGTGTGCATAATTGCACAATGAACCAACCTGACTGGGACGACCTGCGCCACTTCCTGGCCCTGCACGACGCGGGCACGCTGACGGCCGCCGCGCGTTCGGCCGGCGTCGAGCACACCACGGTGGCGCGGCGCATCGATGCACTGGAAACCGCGCTGGCGGTGAAGCTGTTCGACCGCTTCCCCAAGGGCTGGTCGCTGACGGCCGCCGGCAAGGCGCTGGTGCCGCATGCGCGCCAGATGGAGTCGGGTCTGCATGGACTGCTGCGGGCGGCCAGCGGCACGGCCGCGTTGAGCGGCAAGGTACGGGTTTCCGCGCCGCCGGCATTGGCGGCCTATTTACTGGCGCCGCGCCTGAAGGCGGCTGTGCATCGCTTGCCGGGAATAGAACTGGACTTGCGCGGCGAGGCGCGCGAAACGGACCTGATGCGGCGCGAATCGGATATCGCCCTGCGCTTCAGGCGTCCCACCGCGCCGGGACTGGCGGTGCGGGCGCTGACGACGGTGCACTATCGCCTGTATGCCAGCGCCGCCTACCTTGAGGCGCGCACGCCGGAGCAATGGGAGTTTGTCGGCTACGATGAGCTGATGCAGGACACGCCGCAGCACCAGTGGCTGGAGAAGATACGCGGCGGGCGCCGCTACTGCCTGCGCTCCAACGACCTGGGGGCCCTGTTCCAGGCGGCGCAGGCCGGCTGCGGCGTGGCGGTGCTGCCCGAATACTTCTTCGGCATCCAGCGTGGCGACCTGGTGGCCATCGACACGCCGGCCTGCCCGGTCAAGCGCAAGCTGTGGATCGTCATGCACGAGGACGTTCGCCGCGCCGCGGCGGTGCGCGCGGTCGCCGACGAACTGATTGCCCTGTTCATCGCCTGAACCTGATCGGCCGCACAGCATGTAAAGCTTGCTTGACAAGCCGCCGCCTTCACGTCATAGTAAAGCATGCTTTACATCACAAGGAGGTCCAGATGGTCTACACTAAATTTTCGCGTAGTGCGGTAAGTGCAATTTTATGGAGTCAGTGGGCATATTGGTGTGCCTTGGGCGTGGCCATTTGGGCATACATTGCTATGCCAAAAGGTAATATCCGCGATTGCCTTGTGATTGCACCCATAGCGCCGGGGATGCTGATTTTTGCGGTGAGCTATTGGCTCTACCAATCATCCGATGAGTATGTAAAACAGCGGACGTTACAAGCGGCAACGCTCACCGCCATTACGGTAGCGATGCTATCCATGATTTACTTTTTTCTTGAGCTGCTAGGCTTCCCAAAACTCAGCATGATGTGGGTGCATATCATCGGCTGGAGTCTATTCAATGTTCAGATGCTCAGGTTGTGGTTCGAGGCAAAATGAAGAACATACTTCCGCAACTCCGTGCTCAGCAAGGTTGGACACAAGGGGACCTCGCGACACGCCTGGGGGTGTCACGACAGTCCGTGAATGCAATTGAAACTGAACGCTATGAGCCCAGCTTGGCGCTGGCGTTTTCCATCGCCGAGCTATTCGCAATGCGGATAGAGGACATTTTTCTATTCAATCGAAAAGCCGGTGGTGGCGCCTAGGGACGAAGTCATCGTCCGCCGCGCGGCACCAGCTTGATTTCGTATACCTTCGGCCACAGCTTGCCGGTGACGAACAGGCGTTTCTTCTCGGCGTCGTAAGCGATGCCGTTCATGACGTTTTCGCCGGTCGGTCCCTTGCCGGCGGCAGGATAGAGCTTGCCCAGATCGATCCAGCCGGTGATCTTGCCGTTGGCCGGGTCGATGCGCGCGATGGTGTTGGTGTGCCACAGGTTGGCGTAGATTTCGTCGCCGACCACTTCCAGCTCATTGACCTGGTCGACCGCGATGCCGTCCGCCGTCACCTTGACGCGCCGCACTTCGAGGAAGGTTTTCGGATCGAGGAAGCGCAGCGTAGCGGTGCCGTCGCTCATGATCAGCTCCTTGCCGTTCTGCGTCAGGCCCCAGCCTTCGCCGGGGTAGGCGAACTGGTTGCGCAGCTCGAAGGTCTTCAGGTCGAACACGAAGCCGGTCTGGGTTTGCCAGGTCAGGCCGACCAGCGTGTCGTTCCACACCGTCAGGCCTTCGCCGAAGTACTGCGGCGGTATGTCCTTGCTTTGCAGGACCTTGCCGGTTTCCAGGCTCACCTTGCGGATCGACGATTTGCCGTTCAGGCCCGTGCTCTCATACAGGAAGCCGTCGCGGTACAGCAGGCCCTCGGTGAAGGCTTGCGGATCGTGCGGGTAGGTGTTGACGACCTTGAAATCGTAGGTCGGAATCGCCGCCAGCACGCTTGCCGGCAGCAGGGCCAGGATCAGCAAGGCCTTTGCGTAGTTCTTTTTCACTATTCAGTCACCGAATTTTGTAGTTCGACCATGGCGTCCAGCGTTGCGCCGGGGGCGGCCAGTTCCGCCTCGACGCAGGCGCGTGCTTCCGCCGACCGCACCAGCGACGCCGCCTGTGCACGCGCCGCTTCCGCCGCAGCAGTATCGCCGCAGCCGGCCAGCAAGTCCAGTACCAGTGCGAGTTCGGCGCTGTAGTTGAAGACTTCGGCCAGCAGGTCGGCCATGCCGGCGCCGGTCAGCAGGTCCAGGCCCTGGACGCTGGCATCGAGATGCGCCGCGGCCTCCGCCAGATGGCGCTGCGGATCGGGCAGGAAGCGGCGCGCCAGCGCGAAGTCGCCGCAGGCCATCAGCGAGGGAAGGGCCGCGCGGGCGCATTGCTGCGCGAGGTCCTCGGGCAGGCGCAGGAACAGCTGGTAGGTGTTTTGCAGGTCGCCCAGCTTGTCGTTGATGGCGCGGATGTCGTTGAACAGCGCCGCCTTGTCGCCGGCGGGGGCGGCGCCCAGCAGTTCGCTGGCGGTGTCGCGGGCGTGGACCAGCGCGTGGCGGGCCGGCAGGTATTCCTCGGCCAGCTTGGCCCAGGCGCTGAGGACGTAGGAGAGGCGCAGCGCCGCGTCGTCGCCGGCGGCGGTGGCGTCAAACAGCCAGATGTAGTCCCGCAGCGCGGGTTCGAAGTCGCCTTCGGAATGGGCGCTCCAGGCGCGCTCCAGCACTTCGTGAACAGAGTCCATTGCATCCTCGATGAGAGTGAACGGACATTCTATTACGGAAAGCGCCGGGTCAGGCTCTCAGTTGTTGCTGGCCGGGGAGGGGGGCTTGCGCGTCGTCGGTTTGATGCGCGCGTGGCTGCATGGCGTCGCCCAGCATCACCAGCACCGGGCCGTGGGCCGCGCCCAGACCCTGCGCCAGCGTGGCGATGGTCATGCGGCGGATATGCTGGTCGGCGCGGCTGACGTTTTCGATGACGACCACCGGCGTGTCCGGCCGGCGGCCATGCGCCAGCAGGCGCTCGGCCGTGGCGATGGCTTCGCGGCCGCCCATGTACTGCACCAGCGTGTCGGTATCCGGAATGGCGTCGTGACCGGCGTGTTCCGGCGCGGTGGAGGAGGTGAAGAACGCCACGCTGCGCGCCACGCCGCGCTTGGTCAGCGGCTGTTTGCTGGTGGCGGCGGCGGCCAGCGCGGTGGTGATGCCGGGGACGACTTCCACCTCGATGCCGGCTTCCTCCAGCGCGCGCAGTTCTTCGTCGGCGCGGCCGAACAGCATCGGATCGCCGCCCTTGAGGCGCACCACCAGCGGGAACTTCCTGGCGTTGTCGATCATCTGCTTGTTGATGAACTGCTGCGCGGTCGACAGCTGGCCGCAGCGTTTGCCGACCAGGATTTTCTCGGCTTGAGGGCACAGCTCCAGCATCTCGTCGGTCACCAGCGCGTCGTGCAGCACCACGTCGGCTTGCGCCAGCAGGCGCGCACCGCGCAGTGTCATCAGGTCCTGGGCGCCGGGGCCGGCGCCGATCAGGTAGACTTTTCCGTGAGTTGCCATCGCTGTTTCCTCTTGCCGTTACTCGCCGAGACGGATCATGCCCGCCGCCACGGTCTGGTGCGTGACTTCGTCGATCAGGATGAAGGCGCCGGTCGCGCGGATGTCGGCGTAGGCGTCGGCGGCCAGCGGCTGCTGCACGGTCAGGCCGATGCGGGCGATGTCGTTCAGTTTCAGGCCGTCGGCGGCGTGGCGCTGCTGGGTGTTGATGTCCAACAGCGAATCGATGCCGGTGATCTTGGCCGAAGTCTGCTTGGTGCCGTGCTTGATCCAGTACTTGCGGCGCTGGTCCAGCGGCTCGTCGGACATCCAGCAGACGTCGGCCTTCAGCGTCTTCAGCAAGGTCGCTGGCTGGGCGGCGCCGGCCAGCAGGTCGCCGCGCGAGATGTCCAGGTATTCGTTCAGCAGCAGCGTGACCGACTGGCCCACCACCGCCGATTGATGCGAGCCTTCCAGCGTGACGATGTCCTTGACGGTCGCGCTCTGGCCGGACGGCTGCACCACCAGCTTGTCGCCGACGGAGACCTTGCCGGCTTCGATGCGGCCCATGTAGCCGCGGAAGTCGTTGGCTTCGTGACCGTTGTGGCGCGCCACCAGCTGTACCGGGAAGCGGAACGGCGCGTTGTGCGATTCGTCGTACACGGACAGCGATTCGAGCAGCTCGATCAAGGTCGGGCCCTTGTACCAGCTCAGCTTCTCGCTCTTGTCGACGACGTTGTCGCCGGTCAGCGCGGACAGCGGAATCGGCGTGATGTCCTTCAGGCCCAGCGTGCCGGCGAACTCGCGGTAGGCCTTGATGATGCGGTCGTAGGTCGCCTGGTCGTAGTTCACCAGGTCCATCTTGTTGACGGCGACGACGATATGCTCGATCTGCAGCAGGTGGGCGATGGTCGAGTGGCGCTTGGTCTGGATCAGCAGGTCCACGCCGCCGTCCTCGCGCAGCTTCACTTTCGAGACGTCGATCAGGATGATGACGGCATCGGCGGTCGAGGCGCCGGTGACCATGTTGCGTGTGTACTGCTCGTGACCCGGCGTGTCGGCGATGATGAACTTGCGCTTGGGCGTGGCGAAGTAGCGGTAGGCCACGTCGATGGTGATGCCTTGTTCGCGTTCGGCTTCCAGGCCGTCGGTCAGCAGCGACAGGTCGACGGCGTCGCCGACGGTGCGCTTGTGCTTGGAGCGCGACATGGCGTCCAGCTGGTCGGCGAAGATGCCTTTGCTGTCGAACAGCAGGCGGCCGATCAGCGTGGATTTTCCGTCGTCGACGGAACCGGCGGTGATGAAACGCAGCAGGCCGCGTTCGGTCAGTTGTTCAGTGGTGTTGTCGTTGCGAGCGTTCATCAGAAGTATCCTGCTTTTTTGCGTTTTTCCATCGAGGCTTCGGAGGTTTGGTCGTCCATCCGGGTGGCGCCGCGTTCGGTGATCTGCGTGATCGCGGTTTCGGCGATGATCTGATCGACCGTCGCCGCGTCCGAGGACACGGGGCAGGTGCAGGAGATGTCGCCGACGGTGCGGAAGCGCACCACTTGCGTTTCGACAGTCTCGCCTTCGCGCGCCGGCGTCAGGTCGGTCAGCGGCACCAGCAGGCCGTTGCGCGGAATGACCTTACGTTCGTGCGCGAAGTAGATCGGCGGCAGTTCCAGTTTTTCGCGGGCGATGTACTGCCACACATCGAGTTCGGTCCAGTTCGAGATCGGGAACACGCGCATGTTCTCGCCCGGATGGACGCGGGTGTTATACAGGTCCCACAGTTCCGGGCGCTGCGACTTCGGATCCCATTGGCCGAATTCGTCGCGGAAGGAGAAGATGCGCTCCTTGGCGCGGGCCTTCTCTTCGTCGCGGCGGGCGCCGCCGATGCAGGCGTCGAAGCCGTGGGCGGCGATGGTTTCGAGCAGCGTGACCGCCTGCGCGGCGTTGCGCGAATCGGTCTGCGGATTGCGCAGGCGCACGGTGCCTTTCTTGATCGAGTCTTCGACCGAGCCGACGATCAGGCGCTCGCCCAGTTCGGCCACGCGCTTGTCGCGGAAGGTGATGACTTCTTCAAAATTGTGGCCGGTATCGACGTGCACCAGCGGGAAGGGGAATTTGCCGGGGCGGAAAGCCTTCTCCGCGATGCGCAGCAGCACCACCGAGTCTTTACCACCGGAGAACAGCAACGCGGGGTTGCTGCACTCGGCCGCCACTTCGCGCATGATGTGGATCGCTTCCGATTCCAGGGCGTCGAGGTGGCGCGAATTTACGTGCACGTTGTTTTCAACTAAAGCGTTCATGGACTAGCCTATTCTTTTGAGGGGGCTTACGCCGCCACGGATTTAATGCGTATCAGTTTGCCGTCAACCATGTGCAGGCCGCATTCCTTCGATTCCGGATTCTCCCACCACCAGCGCCCGGCGCGCACATCCTCGCCCGGCTCGATGGCGCGGGTGCACGGTTCGCACCCGATCGACGGGTAACCCTGATCATGGAGTGCATTATATGGCACGCCGTTGTTGCGGATGTAGTTCCAGACGTCTTCCTCCGACCAGTCGGCCAGCGGATTGAACTTGGTCATGAAGTGCGCCGGATCGTCCTCCTCCACCATCAGCGAGGTGCGGGTGGCCGATTGCGCGCGGCGCTGGCCGGTGACCCAGGACTTGTTGCCGGCCAGGGCGCGGCCCAGCGGCTCGACCTTGCGGATGCGGCAGCATTCCTTGCGCATCTCGACGCTGTCGTAGAAGGCGTTCAGGCCGTTCTGCGCGACGTAGGCATCGACCGCTTCGGGCTGCGGCTTGTACAGCGCGATGTCGTAGCCGTAGTGCTCCTTCACCTTGTCCACCATCGCCAGCGTTTCCTTGTGCAGGCGGCCGGTTTCAAGCGAGAAGATGCCGATATCCAGTTTGGATTTCAGGATCAGGTCGGTCAATACCATGTCTTCCGCCGCCAGGCTGGAGGCGAAGACGGCCGGGCTATGTTCGCTGGCGATGCGGGCCAGCGTGGCGCTGGTGTCCGCAATCAGCTTGCTCAGGTCACTCATTGTTGCTCCTGTCAGATGCCGTAGCCGTCGTTGTTTGCGCCGGCGCCGACGCCGACATTGCGGGCATGGCGGCGGAACAGCGGCACTTTCTGGTCCACCGATGCTTGGTAGGTTTCCGAGAAATCGGACAGGCCTTTCAGCGCGTCATGGATGCTGCGGTCCGGGCGCGTGGCGTAGGCGTTGAAGCCGACGCGCTGCATCGAGAACAACTGGTCGCGCAGCACGTCACCGATGGCGCGCAGTTCGCCGGTCCAGCCCAGGCGGGTGCGCAGGTTGTAGGCGATCGAGTAGCCGCGGCCGTCGGTGAATTTCGGGAAGTCGACGGCCACCACGGCCAGCTTGGCCAGGTCGTCCTTCAGCGTTTCCGGACGCTCGTCGGGGGCGATCCAGACGCCGATCCCGCCGGCGGCGGCGCGCGCGGCCAGCAGCTCGCGCTGCACCAGCCACAGGCTCAGCGGCACGATGAATTTACCTTCCGGGACGGACACGGTGGCCGGGTCGTGCTTGGGCGCGCCGTCGACCGGCTCGGCCAGGCGCAGCACCTGCCAGTCGTCCTCGACGACTTCACGGCCCTTGATGATCAGGTTTTTCACGGCTTCAGACATATTCATCCTCTCCAACCAGGCGGCCACCTTTTTCGGTGATCGGCGTGGCGTACACATGTTCCTTGAACGGCGCGATGCCCAGGCGCTGCGCGCAGGCGGCGAACGATTCGTCTTCATAGCGCTCGCGCACATAGACCTGCAGCAGGCGGTCGATCACTTCCGGCATTTGCAGCGCGGAGAACGACGGTCCGATGATCTTGCCGATGGCGGCGTTGTTACCTTGCGAACCGCCGATCGACACCTGGTACCATTCGCTGCCGTCCTTGTCGACGCCCAGCACGCCGATGCTGCCGACGTGGTGGTGGCCGCAGGCGTTGATGCAGCCGGAGATATTCAGCTCGATCTCGCCGATGTCATGCTGGAAGTCGATGTTGTCGAAGCGCTCGGCGATGGCGGCGGCGATCGGCAGCGACTTGGCGTTGGCCAGCGAGCAGAAGTCGCCGCCGGGGCAGCAGATCATGTCGGTCAGCAGGCCGATGTTCGGCGTGGCCAGGCCGTGCGCCTTGACTTCCTGCCACAGCGTGAACAACAGCGACTGCTCGACGTCGGCCAGCACGATGTTCTGCTCGTGCGTGACGCGCAGTTCGCCGAAGCTGTAGCGGTCGGCCAGCTCGGCCATGAAGTCCATCTGTTCGGCGGTGGCGTCGCCCGGCGGCACGCCGGTTTTTTTCAGCGACAGCACGACCGCCGCGTAGCCCGGCTGCTTGTGCGGCTTGACGTTGCGGTTGACCCAGTTGGCGAAGGCCTTGTTGCCCGCCTGGGCGGCGGTGACGTCGCCGTCGTCCAGCTGCTTGTAGGCGGGTGGCTGGAAGTAGTCGATCACGCGCTGCATCTCTTCGACGGTCAGCGTTTCAGGGCCGTCCTTCAGGTCCGCCCACTCCTCTTCCACCTGGCGCGTGAATTCCTCGACGCCGATGGCTTTCAGCAGGATCTTGATGCGGGCCTTGTACTTGTTGTCGCGGCGGCCGTACTGGTTGTAGACGCGCATCACGGCTTCGGTGTAGGTCAGCAGGTGCTGCCATGGCAGGAACTCGCGGATCACGCTGCCCAGGATAGGGGTGCGGCCCATGCCGCCGCCGGCCATGAACTTGAAGCCGATCTCGCCGGCGTCGTTGCGCACCACGGTCAGGCCGATGTCGTGCACGGCGATGGCGGCGCGGTCTTCGACAGCGCCATTGATGGCGACCTTGAATTTACGCGGCAGGGCGATGAATTCCGGGTGGAAGGTCGACCACTGGCGCAGCACCTCGGCGTACGGACGCGGGTCGATGATCTCGTCGGCGGCCACGCCGGCGTACGGATCGGAGGTGGTGTTGCGGATGCAGTTGCCCGAGGTCTGGATGGCGTGCATCTCGACCGAGGCCAGGTCGGTCAGGATGTCCGGCGTCTGCTCCAGCTCGATCCAGTTGAACTGGATGTTCTGGCGGGTGGTGAAGTGGCCATAGCCGCGGTCGTACTTGCGGGCAATGTGGGCAAACATGCGCATTTGTTTCGATGCCAGCAGGCCGTAAGGCACGGCGATGCGCAGCATGTAGGCGTGCCGCTGCATATATAAGCCATTTTGCAGGCGCAGCGGCAGGAATTCGGCTTCGGTCAGCTCATCGGACAGGCGGCGGCGCACCTGGTCCCGGTACTGGGCGATGCGCTCACGCACGATGAGATGGTCGTATTGGTCGTATTGATACATATTCTTCCTAGATAGTCGCTTGCTAGAATCCCCAAACTAGCGCTAATAGTAATAAACTTCGTCTTTATTCCATACGACTTAGTCTTTATTTGCTTATATAAGGATTGGGCATAAGCATGGACGCTAATAATTTATGACGGGCCACGACTAGCAATGAACCTTCACCAGCTGCGCTTTGTGCGCGAGGCAGTACGCCAGAACTACAATTTGACCGACGCCGCCAAGGCGCTGTTTACCTCGCAGCCGGGCGTGTCCAAGGCGATTATCGAGCTGGAGGAGGAGCTGGGCGTCGATATCTTCACCCGCCACGGCAAGCGGATACGCGGCCTGACCGAGCCGGGACGCCTGGTGCTGGAGTCGGTGGAGCTCATTATGCAGGAAATCGACAGCCTCAAGCGCATCGGCAAGGAATACGCGGCGCAGGACAGCGGCAGCTTTACCATCGCCACCACACACACGCAGGCGCGCTACACGCTGCCCAGGGTGGTGCAGGCCTTCATGCTGAAGTTTCCCAAGGTGCGCTTATCTTTATTGCAAGGAAATCCGCAGCAGATCGCCGAAATGGTCCAGCGCGACCAGGCCGACCTGGCCATCGCCACCGAATCGATCGCCGGCATCAGCGGTTTGATCACCTTGCCATGTTATCAATGGGAACACGTGGTGGTGGTGGCGCCGGACCATCCGCTGCTGAAATCGCGGCAGGTCACGCTGGAAGAAATTGCCGCTTTCCCCATCATCACGTACGATAGCGCCTTCGCCGGCCGCAGCAAGATAGACCACGCGTTTTCGCTGCGCGGCCTGAAGCTGGACGTGCTGCTGGAAGCCATCGACGCCGACGTGATCAAGACTTATGTGGAGTTGGGCATGGGGATTGGTATCATAGCGGGCATGGCGTTTGACTCCGAGCGCGACAAGAACCTGCGCGCCATTCCGGTAGGCCACCTGTTCGGCATGAACGTGTCGCGGGTGGCGGTCAAGCAGGGCGCCTACCTGCGCAGCTATATCTACACCTTTATTGAACTGCTGGCCCCCACGCTCAACCGCAAGTTGATCGAACAAGCCATGAGCGGTGAAAAAGAGCACTACGAATTGTAAAATTAGAAAGCAATACCATGATCACCAACCAGTTGGCACAATTTTATGCCGTCAACGCCGACAATTACGACCAGGTCTACGCGCAGGAAGAGCGCTTCGACGACCTGGATGACCTGCAGGAAATGGTCGCCGAGCTGTTCCAGGGCCACAAGGTGCTGGAACTGGCCTGCGGCACCGCTTACTGGACCGATTTGATCGCCGAAGTGGCCGAATCGGTGCACGCCACCGATTTGTTGCCGGAAATGATAGCGCTGGCGGAGACGCGCGGCCTGGACGAGGACGTCGTCACCTTCGGCGTGATGGACGCGTTCAACCTGCCGGACGGCCTGGAAGGCCAGTACACCGCCGTGTTTGCCGCCGGCCTGTGGTCGCACGTCAAGCGGGAGGACCAGGAAAAGTACCTGAAGACGCTGCGCGCCAAGCTGGGCAAGGACGTGCTGCTGGTGCTGATCGACGAAACTTATGTGGATGGCAACAGCATGGTGTTCGCCCGCACCGACATGGAAGGCAATACTTTCCAGATCCTGACGGCCGACGACGGCCAGCGCTATGAAGTGATGAAAAACTACCTGACCGACAGCACGCTGCGCAAACGCTTTGCGGCGTCGGCGCGGCAGATCCGCGTCGAGCGGCTGGAATATTACTACCTGCTGAGCTGCCGGCTCAAGTAAGCAGGCGAGCAAGCCAATTCACGAAAAGCCGCGTCCTGCGGCTTTTTTTTCATCTTGATGTCGATTTACAACAAATGGCCAATGTCACATTGTTGAAGTAATTGATAGGCATGATTCCGCCCGTAGATTCATTACATGCAGTATTTCTTCCAACCTCAAGTAGAGAACATCAAGTGAAAAAACTTACTCTGGTAGCAATGATCATCGGCGGTTTCGCAGCCCAAGCCCAAGCTCAATCGAACGTCACGATCTACGGCCTGGTCGATGCAGGTATCGTAAGCGAGCGCGGCGGCGCTGCCGGCTCCGTGACCAAAGTCACCAGCGGCATCGGCAGCCAGTCGCGTCTGGGCTTCCGCGGTACCGAAGACCTGGGCAACGGCCTGTCGGCCATCTTCACCCTGGAAACCGGCCTGAAAGTGGACGACGGCTCGCTCGACAACAGCAACAGCGCCCTGTTCAACCGCCAGTCGTTCGTCGGCCTGAAATCGAAAGAAGCCGGCACCTTGACCCTCGGTCGTCAATACACCATGCTGTACAACGCCATGAGCCAGGTCGCCGACCCATTCGGCGCCGGCTACGCAGGCAGCATCAAGAACTTGTTCCCAGCCGCCGGCGCGAACACCCGAACCAGCAACGCCATCGTCTACGCCACCCCGTCGTATGAAGGCTTCAGCGCCGAAGGCCTGTACTCGCTGGGCGAGCAGGCTGGCAGCACCACCGCCGGCCGCCAGTTCGGCTTCGGTCTGCTGTATGGCCAGGGCCCGCTGAACGCCCGCCTGGTGTACAACAACCGCAACAACGACACCGCTGCCGTCGGCGCCACTCCCGCCAAGCTGCAGGACACCGGCCGCAACACCCTGTTCGCGATCAATTACGACTTCCAGGTTGTTAAGGCTTACTTCGCTTATGGCGCGGACAAAGGCGTGAACAGCGCGGCCCTGCCAGTGGCTAACGCCTACGGCTACACCGTTGCTCCCAAGGCCAGCCTGGACAGCAACGATCTGCTGATCGGCGTGCAAGTGCCGGTTGCACCTAACGGCACCATCATGGCTTCGTACATCCGCAAGAACGACAAGACCGTCAACAACCAGGACGCCGACCAGTGGGCGCTGGGCTACTCGTACGCCATGTCCAAGCGTACCAACATGTACGTCGCATACGCCAAGATCAAGAACAAGAACGGCGCCGGCTATACCGTTGGTAACAACAACGAAGCTGGTTCCGGCGACAAAGCCTTCAACGCAGGCATCCGTCACTCGTTCTAAGCTGGTTCAGGCGAGGCTTTCCTGAGGCAGCGGCAGGCGGATCATGATCCGCGTGCCGTTGTCGCTGACGATGGAGATGTCGCCATGCAGCGCCCAGACGCGTTCGCGCATGCCGATCAGGCCGAAGGACGAGGCCTTGTCCATGTCCTTTTCGGCGATGCCGCGGCCGTCGTCATGTATCGTAATCTGCAGCATTGAATCGGTGCGGTATAGCGACAGCACGACGCTGCGCGCTTCCGCGTGGCGGGTGATGTTGGTCAGCGCTTCCTGCGCAATGCGGAAGATGGCCGTGCTGTAGGCGTCGTCCAGTATCAAATCCTCTTCGTTCGCGTCCAGCTTGCAGGCGATGCCGTAGCGCGAGACGAATTCCTGGCGCAGGCTTTCCAGCGCAAAATACAATCCTCCCTCATCGAGCGCGCGCGGCCGCAGGTTGCTGGCGATGCGGCGCAGCGACGTGATGGCCGACATCAGCAGCTCGTCCATGCCGGCCTGCAGCTTGCGCGCCGTGTCGCTGCCGTGCTGCTGCTGCAGCAGCGCCAGGTCGACGCGCAGGGTAGCCAGCAGCTGGCCGAGATCGTCATGCAGCTCGCGGGCGATGTGCTTGCGCTCCTCTTCCCGTATGGTCTGCAGCGCCGCCGACAGCTCGCGCAGCTGCGAATACGATTGCTCCAGCTGCTCCTGCACCTGCTTGCGTTCGGTAATGTCGCGCAGGATGATGGTGTAGATCTGGTGGCCGTCTTCCCTTAGCGAGGAGATCGAGCCTTCCAGCGGAAAGTGCTGGCCGCTGGCCTTCTGGCCGGTCACCGCGTAGTCGCTGGCGCGGCGGCCCTTCATGCGCAGCCGGATGCCGGTGGCGCCAAAATAGTGGACGGCGTTCGGCTCGCTGGTGGCGCGCTGGTCGCGCGGAATGTAGCGATGCAGCGGCGAGCCTTCCATCGCCTGCACGGTGGTGCCGAACATGGCGGCGGCCGATGGGTTGGCCTGCAGGATGTGCTGGGTTTCATCGGTGGAGATGATGGCGTCGCTGGCGTGCTGGATGATGCCGCGGCTGCGCTTGTGCGCGGCCGCATCGCGCGCGCATTGCCAGCCCATGCGCCACGACAGGCGGGTGGCCAGTGCAACGAGGCCGGTAAGCAATAGCAACGATCGGGTGCGGCCCATAATGCGCGTCTCCATACGGCCGGGAGACCGCGTGGTCACACACTAAAGCAAGCGCGGGGGAGGGGCTTGATATGACGCAAACGCCCTGTGGCGTTTGCATTTTCGACTCGGCTTCGGATTACATCTGCTTGAACAGGTGCAGGAAACTGCGGCTGACTTCCAGCTTGTCCGGCTTGCCCTTGATCATGACCAAGTGGCGGCCGCGGATATCGCGCGTCACGCCTTCGATGGCGTTGACGTTGACCAGCGTGGCGCGGTGGATTTGCCAGAACAGCGCCGGATCGAGCTCCTCGGCCAGGTCGCGCACCGGCTTGCGGATCAGCGCTTCGTAGCGCTCGGTCTGCACGCAGGTGTATTTTTCGTCGGAGCGGAAGAACAGGATTTCCTCGACCGGTATCATGCGCAGGTCCTGGCCGATGCTGGCCTGTATCCATTGCAGGTATTGCGGCTTGGGCGCGGTGATCTTCTCGGCCAGTTGCGACAGCATCGCCGTCACGCTCGCGTTGACGTCGGTGGCCGGCTTGCTCAGGCGGGTCTTCAGACGGTCGACGGTGATCTGCAGCCGCTCCTGCTCGGGCGGTTTCAGCACGTAGTCGACGGCGCCGCGCTCGAAGGCTTCCACCGCGTAGGCATCGTAGGCGGTGACGAACACGATGTGGCTCTTGGCGCCGATGACGGTGGCTGCTTCCATGCCGGTCTTGCCCGGCATGCGGATGTCGAGGAAGGTGAAGTCCGGCTTCATCTGGTCGACCAGTTCGATCGCTTCGTCGCCATTCTTGGCTTCGCCGATGATTTCCAGCTCGGGCCAAACCTGGCCCAGGCGCATGCGCAGTTGGTCGCGCATCAAACGTTCGTCGTCGGCAATGATTGCTGTAGGCATGTGGGTGTGTTCTGCAATGTTAATTATTCAATCAATTATTCAACGAATCGCTGTAATAATCAATCTATCTTATTTGGACAGCTGATACGGCACTTCGATCGTTGCGATAACGCCGCTTGGGCTGTTGGCCGCGATCAGCAGTTGGCCCTGGTCGCCGTGCAGCAGTTTCAGGCGCTCGCGGATGGTCATCAGCCCCAGGCCGGTGCCGTCGCTGGGCACCGCGCCGAAGCCGAGGCCGTTGTCGGTGACGATCACGCGCAGCTTGTTGTGGGCGACGTCGGCGCGCACTTTCAGCGTGCCGCCCTCCGGTTTGGCTTCGAGGCCGTGCTTGATGGCGTTTTCCACCATCGATTGCAGCATCATCGGCGGGAAGGCGGCGGTGCGCAGGCCGTCCGGGATGTCGAAATCGACGGTCAAGCGTTCTTCCATGCGCATTTTCAGCAGGTTCAGGTAGGCCAGCACCATGTCGGCTTCGCGGCCGAGGTTGGTGATCAGCGCGTTGTCGCGCATTTGCGGCAGCACCGCGCGCAGGTATTTGATCAGGCTGCGCTGCATGGCGGAGGCGCGCGGCGGATCGGTTTCGATCAGGTGTTCGACCGAGGCCAGCGTGTTGAACAGGAAGTGGGGCTCGACCTGGGCCTGCATCATCTGCATCTTGGCCTCGCTCAGCTGGCGCTGCATGGATTCGCGTTCGACGGCGGCGTTGGCGGTCAGCGTTTCCGCTTCGGCGCGTTTTTTGCCGCCCATCAGCGCCTTGGTGCCGAACAGCGCGAGCACCAGCAGCGAGACGAAGCTCTTGAACCAGGTGGAGGCTTGGCGGTGGTAGCGGGTGACCTTCTGCTCGGCGGCGTCGTCGACGGCCTCTTCAATTGCGTTCGACAGTTCCTCACCGATTTGCGGCGGCAGGTCGATGTGGACTTCTTCGCCAGGCAGCGTCGGCAGGGCGGGGACGGCTGGCGTCGCAGGCTTGGCGCCCTTGGCCGGAGGCGCGGCCGGAGCGGCCGGTGCCACCGGTGCCACGCCAGCCACTTCGGCCGGTGGAGCCACTGGCGCGACCGGGGCTTCGCCGTTGTCATCGCTGCTGGAGTCGGATTTTTCGCTCTTGTCGGTCTTGTCGGCATCCTTGTTGCGCAGCTTGCCGCGTGGATTGAAATGGATGCCGCTGTCATCGATCAATATATTGGTGTCGCCATTTTTGCGTTTCCCCGGTTTGTCTTTTTTGACGATGACTTCTTCGTCCGAGTTGGATGAGAACAACTCGTCCTGCAGGATGGAGCCGGCTATCAGCGTCAGCACCGCAAACACCAGGAATTTCCACCACGACAGCTGGGTAACCCAGGTCGCGGTCGTATCGAAGCCGCGGTGCAGCCAGGCGCCGGCGGTTTTCAGGGTGTCTTGCGTTTTAGGCATAGGAAACATGTAAGACTTTCACTCTTGAGTACGAAGCAAGTGTAACGAGTTTTTTGATGATGCAACTGTACTGATTAGCGTCAGCGCACGCCATGCTATTGCGACAGTCTGCAAGAAACGCGGAGTGGACGGCACAAGATGGGGAACAGAAAATAAGTGAGGGGGAGGGGTTGACGATATTCGCGATGTCCCCCATAATCTCATTTCTCTGCTGCGAACAAAACGATTCGTAAGCAAGCAGTACCGAACAAAGTTCTTTAAAAATTAACAGTCGATAAGTGTGGACGTTTGATGGAAGTGCACACGAAACCTTCGGGTTTCGTGAAACTTAAAAAATATCAAATGTTCACAAGAAGTAATGAAATAGGCGCTATGAAAATAGTGGCCTGTCAGTATTTTGAGTGAGCGACCCGTCAGCAATGACGGTGCCATGAAAATGGCAAAGTAACAGAGATT